>NZ_JASJXJ010000050.1:0-23097 GCF_035018685.1 Cryobacterium sp. RTC2.1 | reverse complement strand
GGGCCGCCCAGGCCGGCGACCGGCCGCAGCTCATCGTCGTGTGCGTGCCGCCGGACGTGACCGCCGAGATCGTCGCCCGCGAACTCGAATCCTTCCCCGACGCCATCGTGACGGATGTCGCGAGCGTCAAGCTCGCGCCCCTCGCCGAACTGCGCGCCCGCGGCGCCGACATCTCCCGCTACATCGGCTCGCACCCCCTCGCCGGCCGCGAACGCGGGGGACCCCTCGCCGGACGCGCCGACCTCTTCCTCGGTCGGCCCTGGGTCGTCGCCGCCCACGACGGCATCAGCTACCAGCAGGCCACCGCGATCGACGACCTCATCCTCGACCTCGGTGCGACCCTCGTGGAGATGAGTCCCGAAGACCACGACCGCGGCGTCGCCCTCGTCTCCCATGTGCCCCAGGTCGTCTCGACCCTGATGGCCCGGCGTCTCACGGATGCCCCCGCCGCGTCCCTCAACCTCGCCGGCCAGGGCCTTCGCGACGTGACGCGCGTCGCTGCGAGCGACCCCGAACTGTGGGTGCAGATCCTCGGCGCGAACGCGGCCCCGGTGCGCGAGATCCTCACCGCATACCGCGACGACCTCGACCGGTTCATCACCGCCCTCGCCGACCCGGCGGCCCCCGGCGCCCGCCGCCGCGTCGCCGAAGAACTCGCCGGCGGCAACGCCGGCGTCTCCCGGCTGCCCGGCAAGCACGGCCACGACCGCCGCTTCGTCTCCCTGACCGTGATGGTCGACGACACACCCGGCCAGATCGCCCGGCTCCTCAACGAGATCGGCGCCCTCGGCGTCAACGTCGAAGACCTCCGGCTCGAGCACTCACCCGGTGCGGAACTCGGCCTCGCCGAGATCTCCGTGCTCCCAGAGGCCGTCACCCGCCTCACCGAAGAGCTGGCCGCACGCGGCTGGCGGATTGCCGGCTAGCACATGACTGAATCCACGCATCCGCTCGTCGTCGCCATCGACGGCCCCGCCGGGAGCGGCAAGTCGAGCGTCAGCCGTGCCGTCGCCCGCCGCCTCGGCTACGGCTACCTCGACACCGGCGCCGCCTACCGGGCCCTCGCCTGGTTCGTGCGCGACCGCGCCATCGACCCCGCTGACACGGATGCCGTCATCGGCGCCCTGCCCTCCTTCGACTATGCGATCGGCACAGACCCCGACGACCCGGCCGTCAGCGTCGGAGCGGTCGACGTCACCGAGGCCATCCGGGAGCCGGCCGTCTCGGCGATCGTGAGCGCCGTCGCCCGCGTCCCCGCCGTGCGCGCCCACCTCACCGCGCTGTTCCGCAGCATCGCAGCGGGCGTCGACCGGCCCGGAATCGTCGTCGAAGGACGGGACATCACGACCGTCGTCGCACCGGAGGCGGAGGTCCGGATCCTGCTCACGGCATCCGAACAAGCTAGAATGGCTAGGCGCTCTGCGGAAATATCGACTCAATCGGCTCAAACCGTGGCAGATCAGTTGCGATCGAGGGATCGCGCCGACTCACAGGTCGTCGAATTCATGAGCGCCGCAGACGGTGTGAACACCGTCGACTCCACCCATCTCGACTTCGAACAGACCATTGGCGCGGTCATCGAGGTCATCAACACACGTACCGCGAGGACCTCGCATGACTAACGAATACGACGAAACACTTCCCGATCTCGACCCCGACCTCGGGGCAAGACTGGACGATCTCGACGACGACCTGGCGACACAGCGCGCCGCCGCCCTCCGCACCGGGCTCAACGACTACGACCTCGACGACGAGGACTTCGATGTCCTCGACTCGGTGACGGACGACCCCGACGCGATCACCTACCTCCCGGCCCTGCCGGTCATCGCCATCGTCGGCCGCCCGAACGTCGGCAAGTCGGCGCTCGTCAACCGCATCCTCGGCCGCCGTGAGGCTGTCGTGGAGAACACCCCCGGCGTCACCCGCGACCGCGTCACCTACAAGGGCGAATGGCACGAACGCAAGTTCAGCATCGTCGACACCGGCGGCTGGGAGCCCGACGCCAAGGGCATCGACGCCTCCGTCGCCATGCAGGCCGAGCTCGCCATCGAGCTGTGCGACGTTGTCATGTTCGTCGTCGACTCCAACGTGGGCCCGACCTCGACCGATGAAGCCGTCGTTCGCCTGCTCCGCAAGGCCGGCAAGCCGGTCTTCCTCGTCGCCAACAAGGTCGACGACGTGCGCCAGGAGCCCGAATCGGCCAACCTGTGGTCGCTCGGCCTCGGCCAGCCGTGGCCCGTCTCGGCCCTGCACGGCCGCGGCGTCGCCGACCTGCTCGACGCGATCCTCGAGAAGCTTCCCGAGATCTCCGCCGTCGCCAAGCAGGAAGTCGGCGGCCCCCGCCGCGTCGCCATCCTCGGCCGCCCGAACGTCGGCAAGTCCAGCCTCCTCAACAAGGTCGTCGGCGAAGAGCGCGTTGTCGTCAACGAGCTCGCCGGCACCACCCGCGACCCGGTCGACGAGCAGGTCGAACTCGGCGGCAAGGTCTGGCGCTTCGTCGACACCGCCGGCATCCGCCGTCGCGTGCACCTCTCCCAGGGCGCCGACTTCTACGCCTCGCTCCGCACGAGCGCCGCACTCGAAAAGGCCGAGGTCGCCGTCGTGCTCATCGACGTGACCGAGGTCATCTCCGAGCAGGACGTGCGCGTCATCGACCTCGTCCTCGAATCCGGCCGCGCCCTCGTGCTCGCCTTCAACAAGTGGGACCAGATCGACGACGACCGTCGCCGGTACCTCGAGCGCGAGATCGAGCTCGACCTCGCCCACGTGGCATGGGCCCCCCGCGTGAACATCTCGGCGAAGACCGGCCGCCACATGGAGAAGCTCGTCCCCGCCCTCGAGGTCGCCCTCGAGTCGTGGGACACCCGCGTCGCCACCGGCAAGTTCAACGCCTTCCTCGCCGAGCTCGCCGCAGAGCACCCGCACCCCGTGCGCAGCGGCAAGCAGCCGCGCATCCTGTTCGGCACCCAGGCCTCGAGCCGCCCGCCGACCTTCGTCATCTTCACCACCGGGTTCCTCGACCCGGGCTACCGTCGCTTCATCCAGCGTCGCCTCCGCGAGGTCTACGGCTTCGAGGGCAGCCCGATCAACATCAGCATGCGCGTCCGCGAGAAGCGCAAGCGCTAAGCAGTCGTTCCACGCTTGACCTGACGCATGCGTCGCCGTCCCCGGTAGGGGGAGGCGACGCATCCGTCGTTTAAGCGCCTGTGGCGATGTTGCCGGGCCGATCGACGTGCACGGATGCGCCGCCGCCCCGAACCGGGGACTGTCGCGCATCGGCGCTCTCCTCTACATTCGGGCTAGCGCCCCAGCGGTGCCACAGGTGTCGGATCCCCGCCCGAATCGGGGAGCTCGCCACCCGCCACACGTGTCGGATCCCCGCCCGAATCGGGGATTTCGACATTCAAGCCTTACCCGAGGATTGTCCATGCATACGAAGTTCCCTGCTTCGCTGACCCGAAAACGTTTCGCCGCCCGAACGGTGCCGCCCGCCGCACCACTCGCGTCGACTGCGCCGTCGGATGCCCGCATCGCGCCGCCCGCTGCCCGGGCATCGCGCCGAGGCGTCCCCGAGATCGCCTATGGTCGCGCCGCCATCTTCACCGTGGTGGTCGGCTGGGCTGCCCTGCTCGCCGTCGTCATCCTCCGCCAGACGGGAATCGACGGCGCGCCCTGGTCGATCCTCGACCGCGCGCTGTCCGTGGCTGGCGCGACCCTGTGTGCGATCGCGCTCCTCTGCTACCTAGCCGCTCGGCAGGGCGCCCTGATCCGGCTGAACGAGCACGTGCGCGTCCCGCGCAGGGAACTGGAGCGTCACTTCGCCGCACGCCAGGAGGCCCTGACCGTGCTCGTCGCCGGGGGCGACAGTGCCGGTGCCCGAACCGGGCCGCACGCCCTGCGCGCCTCGCTCTGGTCCGCGGCCCTGCAGGAATACCCCACGCTCCGGGTCGTGCTGCTGCTCGACGCCAGCTCAGAGCCGAGCGCCCAGGCCGAGGCCCTGATGATCGTGCGCCGGCTCACCGATGCCCTGGCCGAACCCCGCGCCCGGTTCGAAGACGCCCTGTTCGTGCTGGAGCTCGAACTCGCCTGGGGCCACGACGCGACCGACGCCCACGAGGTGGCCGAAGACCTCATCGACGGCCTCGCCGCCGACTACCGCTGGGCCGTCGCCTGGCTGGCCCGGCAGCGCCTCGACGAGGCCGTCACCGACCCGTCGAGTGCCGTCTTCAGCACGCACACCCTCGGCGGTCCCGCCGCCGACTTCGCCCGCATCGCCGCGGACCTCGACCGGGCCATCTCCGAGCACATCCCGCAGACCCCCGAGCGGATGCTCCGTCTTCAGCGCCGCCTCGCCTGGACGTTCTCCGCCGAACTGGAGATCTTCGACGGCAGCCTCGCCGGTTACGTGGACCAGATCGGTGCCACTGCTACTTCCACCGGCACCGGCACCGGCGATGTCGCCGAGACGGACTACCTGCTCACCCTCGGGCCGGAAGCCCAGCTCCTCAGCGATTACTGCCTGCGCTCGATCTACTTCCTGGACGAACCGGAGCACCGCGGTGTCGCCGTGGTCCAAACCCCGTCGTTCCCGCAGGGCGGCCAGTGCACCGGGCGATTCTTCCCGGGGATCCGCAGCCTCCTGCACCGCAGCGCGTCCCGGTATGGAGCCTCGTTCTGGGTCGGGTCCACCGCGCTCATCCGCACGAGTGCCCTCGGCGATTTCCGTAGCGGTCGGGCCGGGGGAGTAGCGGCCGTGCCCGCCGAAGTGGATGCCCCCCGCGGCCTGGCCATGCCGGCCCGCGCCGCGTCCGGGCCGTCCTCACCGCCCTCGCCGTCCGCACCTGGCTCGGTCTCCGCGGTCGACCTGGGCGTGCGCGGCTGGACGCTCGCGAATTTCCCGGAGCGTCTCAGCTTCAGCCCGGCGGCCCCCGGATTCGGTTCGGTCATCGTGCAGCACCGCCGCCCGCTCCTCGGCGACGCCGTTCTCCTGCCCCGGATCTGGCGGCAGCTGCGCCGCGAGTTCGGGGCCGGGCGGTCCGCTGGCGGGAGCGGTCGTTCGCCCCGGTGGACGCCGCGCTGAGGGACGGGCGTCGCCGGGCGTCCGTTGTGCACACAAGAGGTCGCCGGAGGCGGTAAGCTTTCTAAGTTGTCTCCTGCAGAATGCGCTTCTCGAAGTGTGTTGGCGGAGGGTGACGGGCTGTAGCGCAGCTTGGTAGCGCACCTGACTGGGGGTCAGGGGGTCGCAGGTTCAAATCCTGTCAGCCCGACCAAATGTCCCGGAAACTCAAGGGTTTCCGGGACTTTTTGGTTAGAGGATTTAACGAGAGCCCCGCGCTACGCGAGCGGTCTCATCGAGGCACCCGGCTAAAACCGTAAAGGCCCACGGAACGTCTAGGCTCCTGAGGTCATCCGGGCGGTCGTGTCGAAGGTCTCGTGGACCTCTCGGTCGGCCGCGACGGGCAGCGCTAGAACTCACACCCGCGTGGGAGCGCAGTACGTCCATGTCGAGAGCGGCATCCGGGGTTCCCGGGGGCGAGCATCTCTTCGCTTCCCGAGTCGTCTGCGCTCACCATGAACGGCCGTAGCCGCGTGATTGCTGGGATGCCCATTCCCCCACCCGTTTCGAACGCCCGCGGGGTGAACGCTGGCCTTTCCATCAATCAAGAACCTCCATCGAAACCGGGGGGTGATACTACTGTTGCCGTATGTTCATGAACGAGCCGCTGCCCAGCCACCCCGCTCCGGATAACCCGTCAGGGAAGCTGATTCTCTTGCGCCATGGGGAGACGGAGTGGTCGAAGGAGGGTAAACACACTGGACTCACGGATGTTCCGCTCACCGACCGGGGAGAGGAACTGGCCCGCGGCGCGGGCAGGTTAGTGGCCGGCTACGATTTCTCCCTCGTGCTGACCTCGCCGCTGCAGCGTGCGCGACGCACTGCTGAGCTCGCTGGCCTTCAAGCGGAGGTTGATCCGCTTCTCATTGAGTGGGACTACGGCGGGTACGAGGGGCGTACGACGCGCGATATCCGCAGCGAACTCGGCTACAACTGGAGCGCATTCACCCACGGCGTGATTCGTGGTCACACGCCCGGTGAGACGGTCGAGGAGGTCGCCGCCCGCGCGTCGCGGGTGCTCACGCGGGTGCTGCCTGCCATGGAGGAGGGAAATGTCGCCCTGATCGCGCACGGCCATTTCCTGCGCATTCTCACCGCCGTGTACCTGAGGATGGCCCCTCGATTCGGTGCTCAAATCACCCTGGATACTGGATCAGTCTCCGTGCTCAGCTTCTACCGTGAGCAGCCGGCCATCGTGTCTTGGAACTACGGAGCCGAACTTCCCTTGGTGCCCTCGGAGTCCTAAGACGCAACTCAGGCTGCCCAAGGACTTGCGATTCGGTGCCGGCTGCTGGTGCGCCGGCATGTGAGCGAGGTTGAACATTTCGCGGATGCGGCTGCCTGGGCGAAACCGTCGGACCTAGAACTGCGCGGCCTAAAAGCGCGCGGTACCTCGCAACGGGCGGGGCCGGCCATCCGGGTCCATGACGAAGCGCCCGATGGGGACCGCCCAGAGCCGCTGGATGCGCGTGACCGGTTCGGGAGTGTGGTGGCGCACTCGTCCCGTGGGGCGGGTCGCGCGGTGGCCGGTTGCGTGCCAGTCGTCGAGGCCGTCGGCGGTGGTGTTCCACAGGCGGAGCGCGGCGGCGGGGTCGCCGAGCGCGGGATCGTCCGGGTCCAGGCCCAGGTGTTCCGACCACAGTTGCAGGCGGAGGTCCCGGGCCAGACGCCCGGAAGCATCGGGGCCGTTCCCTGCGCCGGGTGCTTCCGGGGTGCCCGGGGTGGTATCGATGACGGCGCACGTGAGCTCGCTGTCGGTGGTCCACGATCGGCGATTGAAGTTGTCCGAGCCACAGGTGACCCACGTGTCGTCGACGATGCAGACCTTGGCGTGCACGTAGATCGGAGTGCCCGCGGCGTTCTCGAGGTCGAAAACGCCGACCCGGCCTGGCGCGGCGCGGCGGAGCATGCTGAGTGCCCGCAACTGGCCCAGCCGGCTTGCCGGCCCGGCGAGACGCCCGTCGGAGTCGGGATACCGGGGCACGACGACGATCAGGGTCAACTCGGGGTTGCGTGTGAGGGCCGCCGCGAGAGCGGCTGCGACTTCCGTGGACCACAGATACTGGTCCTCTATGTAGATCAGCGAGCGCGCGCGGGCGAAGGCCTTCCCGTAGGCGCGGGCAATGCTGCGCTCCCCGGCAGGCGCGAACGGGAACGGTGGGCGCTTCACACCGTAGGTGCGCAGCAGCTGCACGGCGTGCGGGCCCGCCGGCGGCGGTGGTGGCGCGGATTCCGGCAGGGGCCTGGGGTGCCGGGGCATGCGGGCGAGACGCTGTAGCAGCATCCGGTAGGGCGTGCGCCGGTCCAGTGGGTGAGGGTCGTTCCATCGCTCGGCGAACACCGCCAGTAGGTCTGCCACCACGGGGCCGTGCAGTTCGAGGGAGGCATCGTGCCACGGCGGGCGTTTGCCGTACCGCGGATCCATATCCAGCGCCTGCGGGTCTCCCGTGTGTCCGGCGTCGTCCCGGCGGCCGTGGCAAAGGTCGAGTCCGCCGACGAACGCGATGTCCCGCGACGGGTCGTCCCGACGGCGGATGACGAAGAACTTCTGGTGATGCGAGCCGAAGAGGCGCACGCGCTGGTCCAGCAGCACCTCGCCGCCAGCCTCGTTGATCTCGCGACCCAGCCGTTCGTTGGAGCGGCCGCTCATCGGGGCCGACACGCTTTCCCCGTGGGATCTCCAGACGAGGCCGCGCACTTCCACTCCCGAGCGGGCCAGTCCAGCGAGCAGATCGCCGATCGATGGCCCGTCCGGCAGCATCCGCTCGTCGGCATCGCCACGCCAGTCGGTGAACCAGACGCGGTCTCCCGCCTGCAACGCCGTCAACTCCTCGTGCAGCCGGGCGAAGTAGGTGGTGCCATGCACCAGGGGCACCACGAGGTTGCCCTCCGACCAGGCCGGCGATCCGGCACTACCCGCATGCACGTCCGTGGACAGGTTTCCGCGCTCGGCCCGGCTGAGGAACCAGGTACTCGGATCAGTGCGCACGCGATGCACTTTACGGCACGACCGATCCGAGGCCGAGGATCACTCCTGCACATCCTCGGGTGGGATAAGGGATCCGTGGAAGTGCTGCTGCCGGAACCATCCCGATGTGCCTCCACCGGGGATCTGATGCAGCCAAACGGGCAATGAAACGACCGTGATGTCTCCTTCAGGAGCAGCCGCGTGGATTTCGCACATGGACTGGCTCACCGACCCGCCGATCTACCTTCCACTTTGCGCCGAGGATCGAGCGTTTTCAATCGTTCCATCCGCGAAAGCGGAAGAACGTCCGTAACTTCCTTGGCGGTGCCGGTGTTGCTCGACGTGTCGGTCACGGTTCAGCGCTCCTAGTGCGTGCGGCCCTCGACGGGTGTGGGGCATCGAGCCGGTGTGCCGGTCAGCCCCCGTTGGAGACGGTCGTGGCGGTCGGGGAGATCGCGTCCTCGGGCCAGGCCGACTCGTACGGGTGGCCGGTCAGCTTCTCGACGACCACACGGGCCTCGGAGGTGACCTCGTCCTTGGAGCCGCCGGCCTCGAGGCGGTCGATCTCGGCGCGCAGAACTGCGTGGTTCTGCGGGTCGAGGTACATGAACCGTGAGATGGCGAACGCGATAGCGATGAGGACGAGCGGCCCGACGATGACGACGAGTGCGATGACGTGCTGGGTGCCGGAGCTCTGAACGAGGGGGCAGGAGTTGAGGCACGAGGCGTCGAGCTGCACGCCGCCCTCGCTGCCGGGCTTGAGGAATCCACCCAGGTCCAGGAACCACGAGACGATGAGGGTCGCGACCGCGCCTGTCGACTTGCGGCCGAAGGTCATCACCGCGGCATAGATTCCGGCGCGGTCCTGGCGGGTCATAATCCGGTCGACGTCGGGGATGAACGGGAAGACGTTCCACGGCGTGAACTCGAGGATGGATCGTCCGGCCTGATACGCGAGGCCGACGATGACGAGCAGCACCATCGTCGAGGACGGCTGGATGAGGTAGATCGCGCCGAGGGCGAGCAGGCAGGCGATGATCACGGAGTAGGACATGGCAAACAAGTAGCGCGGGCCCTTGCGGATCATGAGGAATGCGGCGAGCACCGTGGTCGGCAGCCCGATGATGGACAGCGCCTGGAGGGTGAGGCCGAAAGACTCGCTGCCGTGCACGGCGTACACGACGAAGAACGTCAGCGCTGTGGCGAAGATGTCCTTGCCCGTAAAGGAGAAGAGATAGATCGCCAGGTGCTTGCGGAAGCTCGAGTTCTTGAACGTCGAGCCGAAGTCCTTGAGGTTGTCGGTAATGAGCTTTCCGACAGGCACCTTGGGCTGGGCGTCGAGCTCCGCGAGGAACTCCGGGGTGAGCTTGCGCTCCCAGGTGGTGAAGTACGTCGTGATGACGGCGCCGGCGAACAGCACGGAGAAGATGAGACCGGTGATGAGGTAGGCGTTCGGGTTGTTCGTCCCCTTGATCTGGGCCGGGATGAAGAAGACGAGGAAGGTGCCCGTGGCCGACAGGAACATGCGGGTTGAGCTGAGCTTCGTCCGCAGCTTGTAGTTGTCCGTCATCTCGGTGGGCAGGGTCTCCCACGGGATGAGAATCATCGCCATGATCATCTCAACAGCCAGGTAGACGATCAGGTAGTACCAGAAGCCCTGTTGCGAGATCCACAGCAGGGGGAAGACGACGAGGAGCAAGGGTGCGCCGATGAGCAGGAAGAAGTGGCGGCGGCCGAACTTTTTGCCCAGGCGGGTCCGATAGAAGTTGTCGGTCAGCGGGCCGATGATGAGGCTGACGACCGCGTCGACGATGCGGGCGATGAAGAGGATCGTGCCGGCTTGGACGGCGCTGACGTCCCCGTAGGTCGTGAAGAAGTACAGCATCAGGCCGCTGATGATGGTGTTCCAGCCGCCGCCCATGAGGTCCAGGACACCGAAGCCGATGCTCCGGGCAAGCGTGATGGGTCGGGCCGTGTACACGCGTGGGGTCGATTTGTCGATGAGGGGGCTCACGTCATTGTGCCTTCTGCTTCAGGGTCCCAGGCTCGTTCCGGGGATGTCTGCACACTACCATACAAGCACACATGCGTGTGTGATCGAGGCATGAGCACAGCGATATACGGATCCTTCCCTGTGCCGACACGGCCGAGCTCAGCGACTAGGTCCGGCTCAGCGCTTCCTCATCGGCCGCAACATTCTTCTGCACGGCGAACTGGGTCCGGTGTAATTCCTCGTACCGACCACCCACAGCCAGCAGTTCCTCGTGCGTACCGCGCTCCACGATCGAGCCGTCCTCAACCACGAGGATCAGGTCCGCGTTGCGGATGGTGGAGAGGCGGTGTGCGATCACCATCGCCGTCCGTCCCTTGAGCGCCTCGCTGAGCGCCGCCTGCACGGCGGCCTCAGACGTCGAGTCCAGCGCCGCCGTTGCCTCATCGAGGATGACGACGCGCGGCTGGGCGAGCAGGAGTCTCGCGATGGTCATCCGCTGGCGCTCACCCCCGGACAGCCGGTAGCCACGCTCTCCCACCATGGTGTCCAGCTGGTCCGGCAGCGACCGGATAAGCGGCTCGAGCCGCGCACGGCGGACGGCGTCCCACACCTCGTCGTCGGACGCCTCCGGCCTCGCAAGGCGCAGATTGGAGAGGATGGTCTCGTGGAACAGGTGGCCGTCCTGCGTCACCATGCCCAGGCTGTGCCGCATGGAGACGAACGTGACATCGCGGACATCCGTCCCCGCGAGGCGTACGGCGCCGCTGTCGACGTCATACAGGCGCGAGAGGAGCTGCGCAATTGTGGACTTTCCGGCACCGGACGAACCAACGAGGGCAACGGTCTGCCCCGGCTCAATCCTGAAGGACACGCCGTGCAGCACCTCCTCGCCGCCGCGGGTGTCCAGCGTGGAAACCTCTTCGAGGGAGGCGAGGGAGACTTTGTCCGCGGACGGGTAGGCGAAGCGGACGTTGTCGAACTCGACGGCCACTGGGCCTTCGGGGATGGGGACGGCGTCGGGCTTCTCCTGGATGAGCGGTTCGAGGTCCAGCACCTCGAAGACGCGCTCGAAGCTGACCACCGCGCTCATGATCTCCACCCGTGCGTTTGCCAGGCCGGTGAGCGGCGCGTAGAGGCGGGTGAGGAGGAGCGCCAAGGTGACCACGTCACCCGTATTCAGCTGGCCGGCGAGTGCGAGGGAGCCGCCGAGCCCGTACACGAGCGCCAGAGCGAGAGCAGAGACGAGCATCAGTGCGGTGAAGAAGACGAACTGCAGCATCGCGGTCCGGACCCCGATGTCGCGGACGCGGGCGGCGCGGACGCGGAACTCCTCGGCCTCCTCGTCGGGCCGGCCGAACAGCTTGACGAGGGTGGCGCCGGGCGCCGAGAAGCGCTCGGTCATCTGCGTACTCATGGCGGAATTGTGGTCGGCGGCCTCGCGGCGCAGCGCGGCGAGGCGGCTGCCCATGCGGCGCGCGGGCACCAGAAAGATGGGGAGCATGATCACGGCGAGAACCGTCACGAGCCAGGACGTGCTGAGCATGACGATCAGGGTGAGGGTCAGCGCCACGAGGTTCGTGACCACGCCGGACAGCGTGCCGCTAAAGGCCTGCTGAGCGCCGATCACATCGTTGTTGAGGCGGCTCACGAGGGCGCCCGTCCGCGTGCGGGTGAAGAACGCGATCGGCATCTTCTGCACGTGGTTGAAGACGGCAGTGCGGAGGTCCAGGATCACGCCTTCGCCGATCCGCGCCGAGTACCAGCGCGTCACGAGTGATACGGCGGCGTCGGCCACGGCCACGAGGGCGATGACCACTGCGATCCAAACGATCGTGGTGACCGCGCCCTGGGCGACGATGACGTCGACCACCTTGCCGGCGAGTACCGGCGTCGCGACCGCGAGGAAAGCTCCCACGATGGAGAGGGTGATGAAGATCAGAAGCTTGGACCGGTAGGGCACCGCGAACGTCAGGATCCGCCGAACGGACTCACGGGAGAAGCCGTTCTTGCCGTCCCTGGCGGAAGAGATCTTGTACAGCGAGCTCCAGGCCGCGCTTTCCATGCTCATTGAGGTTCCTTCCGTGGGCAGAAGGCCCAGCTTAGATGGCGACGTGCCCCAGCTCGCTGTTCTCCGCTGCGCCGGCTCCGAGGCGGAAGTCAAGACGGTTGTCATCGTGGTTGGTGGTCGTGGTGGTGTTCCAGCCGGGGAACAGCCGGAGACTGACCCCGCGGCCGGGCCGAAGGAGCGGGCCCGGTCGGCGAACCACCGCCTCGACCCAAGTCGGTCAGCGGCACGATGCTGAAATCTTGTGAGCTAGGCTAACAAAAAGCTTGATGTTAGCGATCACTTTCGGCCAAAGAGCCCACTGGCGTGGCATCCAAGTCCCATAACCGGGAAGGGCATGCGTCAGAGGCATGCGTCAGAGTGGACAGCTGCGATAGGGAATAGCTGAGCACACCATAATGTGCCGCGCTCCATTTCATCGCCGAGAACGCACTCATGGCACAACGGCCTAGGCCCGAGACGACGTCCCGGCCAGCCATCCTTCCTAGTGATCAACCGGGGCTGAAACTAGTTCCTCACTCGGAGTGAAAAATGGAAAAAGAAAAAAAGATCGACAGCAAGTTCATCTACTTCTTCGGATCATTCGGAGGCATCCTTTTCGGCTACGACATCGGAGTCATGACTGGGGCGCTCCCGTTCCTGCAAAGCGACTGGGGCCTTGACGATGCCGCCATCATCGGTTGGGTAACCTCTGGCGTCATGTTCGGCGCCATCTTCGGTGGCGCTGTGGCCGGACAGCTTTCCGATCGATTCGGACGGCGCAAGATGATTCTCGCCGCAGCGGTCGTCTTCATGCTCGGATCAATTCTCTGCGGCCTGGCACCCGAGGATGGTGTCATCTATCTGGTCATCGCCCGAATCTTCCTGGGGCTGGCGGTCGGCGCGGCGTCCGCATCGGTTCCCGCGTACATGTCCGAGCTTGCACCCGCGCGGCTACGTGGACGCTTGTCCGGCCTGAATCAGACAATGATTGTCTCCGGCATGCTGATCTCATACATCTTGGATTTCCTGCTGAAGGATCTGCCCGAAGCGTGGGCGTGGCGAGTGATGCTCGCGACGGCCGCAGTGCCGGCTGTGATTCTGTATCTGGGCGTGTTGCGGTTGCCCGAATCGCCCCGGTTCCTGGTGAAAGTCGGCAAGGAAGACGAGGCACTCACGGTACTTCGCTACATTCGCCGCCCAGACGAGGTCGATGCCGAGCTCAGATCGATCACAGAAACGGCCCAAGTCGAGAAGCAGGCGGCTGGCAATACCTCACTTGCAACGTTGTTCGACAGCAAGTACCGGTATCTCGTCATTGCGGGTGTCGGTGTCGCCGCGTTCCAGCAGCTCCAAGGTGCCAACGCGATCTTCTACTACATCCCGTTGATCGTGGAAAAGGCCACAGGTAATGCGGCAAGTTCGGCGCTGATGTGGCCGATCATCCAGGGCGTGCTCCTAGTGCTCGGCTCATTGCTGTTCCTGGTGATCGCGGACAAGTTCAACCGACGCCTCTTGCTGACCGTGGGCGGCACGATCATGGGTGTGTCCTTCCTGCTGCCCGCGATACTGAATACCGTGATGAAGGACGCGAACCCGATGATGATCGTGGTGTTCTTGAGCATCTACGTGGCAGCCTATTCGTTCACGTGGGCCCCACTCACCTGGGTGATCGTTGGAGAGATCTTCCCAATGGCGATTCGCGGCAGGGCCTCTGGTATCGCATCGTCCTTCAACTGGATCGGATCGTTCGCTGTCGGTCTCTTGTTCCCGATCATGACCGCACTGATGAGCCAGGACGCGGTGTTCGCGATCTTTGGTGCCATTTGCATTCTTGGTGTCATCTTCATTCGGACTCGTGTCCCCGAAACTCGTGGCCGCACGTTGGAGGACATCGAAACCAAAAGTATTCCGACCCAGAAAGCTTTCGCTTCTTACGAGAGGGCAGGAAGGTGACGATGTTCTCCGAAAATTCGGGCGCTGCGTGCAAGAGTTACGGCGGATGCGACATATTCAGTAGGTGAGCATCGCCGACACCCCAGCCACCGCGGACAGGAGCGAGGGAGTGGCGCTGCCTGACAGTGCGGACCCGCCCACGACTGCGGCCGATGTGGACTGGTTCACCGTGATGGTCCGCGAGTACTCGACCGCGCTCATCCGCTATTTCGCCCGCCGCGGGCCGCGTCAGGATGCCGAGGACCTGGCCGCTGAGGTCTTCGCGACAGCCTGGCGTCGACGCAACGACGTGCCCCGGGAGGCCGTGCTGCCGTGGCTGTATCGCACGGCGGGATTCACGCTCGCGAATGCGCGCAGGAAGCACATCGATCTTCCGGTCGACGAGGTGCCCGAGTCGGGCGTGGCGCGAGTCGACGGCGATCCGGAGCTGAACAGCCTGTTCGATGCGGAACTCCGTGGCGCGCTGGCAAGCGTGAGCGAGCGCGACCGGCAGATCCTTCTTCTGCACGCGTGGGAGGGCCTGGACGGAGCCGAGCTCGCCGAGGTGCTCGGTATCTCCCGATCCGGGGCGGACGCCGCGCTGTCGCGTGCGCGCAAGCGATTGCGAGAAGCCTGGGGCGAGCGGATGTCGTTCTAGGGCTTCTGCAAGATGCGGCACGGAGCGCACATATACCAGGTGAACCGAAAGCCCGGAGGCTGATTGACATGAACGACGACGACAAACAACAAGACCCGGTCGCCCGGCTGCGTGCCGCCGACCCCGCGGGGGATATCGAGGCACGTGCCGGGTTCGCCGACGAGGTCGTCGCTCGGATGACCGGCCCTGAGGCTGAACCGATGTCCGGATCGGCACCCGTGGCCGACCTGGAGACGGCACGAGCACGCCGACGGCCGCGCTGGCTCCCGTTCGTCGCGGTCGCGGCGTCGATCGCGATCGTCGGTGCCGCGGGATACGGGATCGGAGCGAGCGAAGGCGGGCCGAAGAGCCTGGCCGACGGCGCTGCTCCGCCCATCACTCTGCAGTCCAATGGGCGCCCCGACAGCGTCGCGCACGGCGGAATGGAGACATCCGTGGGTTCTGGCGCCGCGACCGACCAGAAGATGTCTTCCTCGACCTACCCCCACGGATCCGGCCGGAACGCCTTCAGCGCGTCCGGTCTTGGCACACAGGCGGGCACAGCTCAGGCCTACGCCTACGACCCTCGTTCGGCATCCAGCTCAGACAAGGTCACCGCGCTCGCCGCGGCGCTCGGCATCGGGTCACCAGCCGAACTGCGGGACGGCAGCTGGGTCGCCGGCCCGCAGGATGGCAGCGCCCCGAGCCTGTCCGTGAGTCTCGACGGCATGCTGTCCTTCTACTTCCAGAACCCGCAAATAAACCCGTGGAAGTGCGAGGGTGACAGCGCCTGCGAGCCGACCGGCCAGCCGCCGAGCGAAGACGCCGCGATCGGAGCGCTTCGTGCGCTCCTCGCCGCCGCCGGCCGGGACCCCGCCGAGTTCGAATTCACCTCTCAGGTGTCGGAGGGCTCTCCCACACGAACCGTCACGGCAAAACCGGTCATCGACGGGCAGCAGGTCGACCAGGGCTGGTCCTTGGAGATGGCCGAAGGTGGTGTCGTCAACGCCAACGGTGCCCTCGCCGACGTCATCGCTCTGGGAACGTACCCGGTGGTCAGCGAGCAAGAGGGCTTCGAACGCCTCTCAGACCCGCGGTTCAGCGGAGCGGCGACGTCTCTGCCGATCGCCCTCCGCGATCAGGCGTCGACGACCGAGGAGTGGGTGGCACCGACGGAGCCGCCGGCAACACCAGTCGCCGGCACCTCGGTCTCCTGGCCGGTGAACAAGGTCGAGATCGTCAGTGCACGCCTAGGTCTCACCACCCAGTGGCAGCCGGACGGGAGCGTCCTGGTGGTTCCCGCGTTCGCATTCACGGATGCCGAGGGCGGCACCTGGTCGGTTCTCGCCGTCGCGGAATCGAAGCTGGACTTCCGGGCCTTCTAGACCATGACAGTCGCATCGGGCGACTATTTCATTCGCCGGTTCGTGCAGAGGCTGCTCTGCGTCGTGTCACGGGCGACCGCGGCGTTGGTTGACGAACCACTCATGGATCCAAGGATCGCGATCGTCTCGATGCAGGACCGAGTTGTCAGTCTCGGGCATGTCCGGATGGATCACCGCGTGCGTTCCTCCGACGACGTCCACCTGGAATCCATCGATATCGACACTGTCCCCGGGTGCGACGACCGTAACCCGGCCGTCGTTGTTGTGGACCTGCGCCACGACGTCTGCCGGCGCCCAGATCCGGAGCTCTCGCTGGGACTCGAGTGCCGCGGAGAGCAGGTCGACGTCGAAGTGGTCGGGGTGGTCGTGTGTGACCAGGACGGCGGACGTCCCGCCGACCAGCCGAGGCGCAGCAGGTGTGAACGTGCCGGGGTCGATGAGGAGAAAGGTGCGTTCTGTTCGCGGGAGAACCGTGGGATGGGGGTGCTTGTGGAGGATCACGAGAGGGTTGTCGCCTGTTCTGCTTCGGAGTGAGCGTCGGGGTGTGCGTCGAGCGGTGACCCTGGCGCACGGCGGATGCTGACTCGTCGGAGGACGATGGCGACCACCGCGATGAATGCGGCGACGATGAGGGCGTCGATGCCGATTCCGATGCGTAGGGCGAGGAGGCTGGAGAGGCCGCCGGCAGCGGTCGCGATCGCCGACACGATCGGGGTGCCGAGGGTCATGCCGACCTGCTGTGTCATTGTGACCAAGCCGGTCGCGAGGCCCTGTTGTCCCGGTTCGACACCGGACGTCGCGGCAACCAGGAATGTGACGACGGCGACCATATGACCGATCGCGGCTATGAAGCCGACCACGGAGTAGAGGGCGATCGATCCGGGGTGGTCGTTCACGGCGACGAGTGCGGCGGTTGCCAGCGCCTGGGTTCCGAGGCCAAGGAGCATCGCGCCGCGGATACCCAGCCGTCCGACGACGCGGGGCCCGATGACGCCGCCGACGACAGCGCCGACGCCTGTCAAGCCGATGATCAGACCGGTGATGAGCGGGTCGAGTTCCAGCACGTGCTGGAAGTACATCGTGGACAGGAACACAAGGCCGGTCTCCATCGCGAGCGATGCGAAGCCGATGAGGTGACCGGCGAGGATATTCGGCCGTGTCAGGAGCTTCAGGGGCACCAGCGGGGCGCTGTGGCGTCGCTCGGTGCGGATGAAGAAGACGATCAGGACAATGCTGGCGGCGAGACAGATCAGGCCGTTCGGGTCCGTGACGCCGTGCTCACCGAAGCGGGACATCGCGAAGACCAGGGTGATCAGCGCCGTGGTGATGAGCGCCGCACCGCGCACGTCAAGGCGGGCCTGATGCTCTCTGGTTGGTTCGCGGATGATGAGTAGCGCCAGTACAACGACTGCGGCGGCGATCGGGACGTTGACGAGGAACGCTGCCCGCCAGGACAGGTAGTTCGTCAAGATCCCGCCGAACACCGCGCCGGCAGTGAATCCCAGCGAGGCGAGGACGCTGCTCAGCCCGAGTGCCCGGCGTCGGAGCGGCCCCTCCGGGAAGATGGAGGTGATCAGCGCGAGCGCGGCGGGCATCGCGGCCGCTGTCGCCAAGCCCTGCAGCGCCCGCGCTACGAGCAGAACCGCGGGAGAGCCAGCGAAGCCGCCCACGAGCGATGCTCCAGCGAGGACTGCCATACCGATGACGAACATCCGGCGACGTCCGACCCAATCGCCCAGCCGCCCGAGCAACAACGTGAAGCCCGCCGCGCACAGCGCGAACGTCGTCGCGACCCACTGCACATCGGCGGACGCAAACCCCAATGCCGACCCGATTTCCGGAAGTGCGACGTTCAGAATCGAAAAGTCCACCGAGAGCAGGAACTGCGAGGAAAGGAGGATCAGGAGTGCGACGAGTTGGTGTCGGGTCATACGTGAGTGCATTTGCCCTAGCCTGTCGTTGTCGGTGATGACCAGCCAGACCCCCGGTGTGCGTACCACCAGCAGGGTCAGGCTGATCCTCCCGACCGGTCGCTGCACCGCGCATACTGGGATGATGTCAACAGAGTTTGGGGACTTCCTTCGCAGCCGCCGCGCCGCGCTGACTCCGGAAGCGGTTGGGGTGAATGCCTATGGGGCGCGGCGTGTTCCCGGACTGCGGCGAGAAGAGATCGCTCAGCTGGTCGGCGTGAGCGTCGCCTATTACACCCGGCTCGAGCAGGCAGCGGATGCAGAGCGAGCATCTGATCAGGTGATCGAAGCCCTCATTCGCGCCATGCGGCTCGACCCCGATGAAGCACTCCACCTCCGTCGCCTCGCGCGCCCCTCGTACGCGCGTGCGATCGGTGTCCCAGCCGAACGGCCGCGCCAGAGCATCTTGCGGCTCATCGCGGCCCTTCCCGGGCCTGCGATCGTCTTCGATCACGCCAACGATATCTACGCCTGGAACAGGCTCGGTCACCTACTACTTGCCCACGACCTTCCCTTTGACGCGACCGAGCGGGACGACATCCGTCCGAATTTCGCCCAGCGCTTCTTCCTCGGATGCGCTGGCCCCGAGCTGTTCGAGGATTCAGAGACCATGGCGCGTGAAGTCGTTGGGTTCCTCCGGTACTCGTCGAGCACCTGCCCCGACGACAAACGACTCAGCGGAGTCATCGGTGAGCTCGCACAACGCAGCGACGCGTTCGCCAGGATCTGGGCTGAGCACCCCGTGCACGACCTCAGCTATGGCCAACACCTTTTCGCCCACCCCTTGGTCGGTCGGCTCACCCTCGACTTCGACGTCCTCCGGCCAGCTGAATCCAACCTGCGCGTCCTCACCTACCAGGCACAGCCGGGCACCCCCGACGCCGACGCCTTACAACTCCTCGCCCAACTCAGCCAGTGACGGATGCGAGTGGGCACGTAGCATCGGTCGCGTGAGGTCCATATCATCCGTCACCGGGTCGTAGCTGTCATCGCTCAAAGGGGTTCGGACGGCCACTGGAGGGCGCTCCTATCCCCAGCGGGGACGCGGGACTACGCTGACGAAGCTCAGGATCTTGCGAATCCCGTCGAGACCATCGTGGTTGCCCGATCGACCTGCCTCGACCTGAAAACCGAAAAGTGGAGGAACGAACATGGCCACCGAACACGCAACCGTCCCGGCTCGCTCCCCATATCGAAGGACTTCGTTGATCGCGGGCATCCTTTATGTGCTCACCTTCGTCTCGATTCCGTCCCTCGTCCTGTACGGCCCGGTAAAGGGTGCGGACTATGTTCTTGGCCCCGGCCCGGACACCGGGGCCTTGCTCGGCGGTCTCTCGGAGATCATTGTCGCCCTCGCGGGTATCGGCACCGCCGTCGTTCTGTTCCCCGTGCTCAAGAAGCAGAACGAAGCGGCCGCACTGGGCCTGGTGGCCGCACGGATACTGGAGTCGAGCGCCATCTTGCTCGGCGTTGCCGTGATCCTGACGATCGTGGCATTACGGCAGGGCGGTACTGGAACAGACGTCGTGGTCGCCGGCCACACGCTCGCCTACCTGTACGATCGCATCTTCCTCTTGAGTCAGAGTTTCATGCCGGCCGTCTGTGACCTGCTCCTGGGGATCTTGCTGTTCCAGTCCCGTCTGGTGCCCCGGGCCCTGTCCCTGATCGGAATCGTTGGAGCCCCCGTACTCCTTGCGAGCTATCTCGCCGTATTCACCGGGCTCATCGGTCAACACGACGCATTGGCGGGAGCCTCAGCGCTCCTCGTTGCCGTATTCGAGTTCTCGCTCGGCATCTGGCTGATCTTCAGAGGGTTCAGCCCCCAGGCCATCGTGGCCCTGGAAAAGAGGAGCTTGTTCAGCGCTGCTGTTCGATAGTTCACCGGGGTCCTTCCCGTCGCCACTGTCTCGGATTCCGAGGTACGCGCACAGACGACGGCAGCGTCGGGAACAGATTCCGCGGGGATGTCGCCGGGTCTCGGGATCGAGTGCGTTACTCCGACTCCAGCGCCTCCGCGATCTGCTTGATCGTCGCCAGCCGGCGGTCCCACTGCGCCCCGATCAGGTCGAGCCGCCGGGCGGTCTCGGCGAGCTGGCTGCCCAGCACCCGGTACCGGACTTCGCGACCCACTCGCACTGGCTCGACCAGTCCGACGTCCTGCAGCACCGCCAGGTGCTTGGCGATCGCCTGGCGCGAGACGGGGAGGACCTCGGCGAGGGCGGACGCCGATGCGTCCGCCCCGCCGAGGGCTGCCAGGATGCTCCAGCGCGTGTCATCGCCGAGGGCGGCGAAAACGGGAACGAGGGTGGACGCGGTCACTCGGAACCTTCGAGGTAGGCGACCAACTCGTCCAGCTCGAAGTCCCAGCCACCGCGGTTGCCGTCCATGCTCGCGGCGGGGTCACGGAGGGCGTCGAAACCGGATTCGACGACCGTGAGTTGCGTGCCGGCATCCACTGTTTCGAGGGTGAAGCGGAAGACGGTGGTCTCGCCCGACTCGAGAGTGGATGCGGCGGCGTTGCTGTTGCCCCAGCGGTAGGCGATCATGTGCGGCGGGTCGAGCTCCTCGATGCGGACCGGGAAGTCGCCATGGTCGGACCAGCCGAAGACGCCGGTGGTGCCGACCGCGAGCGGTGACAGGGTTGCGTGCTCGGGAAACCAGCGGGCGATGTGCTGCGCCTCGGTGACGGCGGCCCAGACCTTCTCGATGGGGGCTGCGATGGTGATGGTTCGTGAGACGGTGAACTTGTCGGCATCGATAACGGACAACTCGTTGATCTTCGTGCTCATGGTGCATCCCTTCGGTGGATTAGTCCTTCAGTTGATTACTGCAACCTAAGCGTTGCACAAGCGAAGAAAAACTGCAACCAAAAAGTTGCAACCGAGTGTTGCTGTCCTGAGGACAATTCAGAGCGCGGTTGCCATTGAAACGAAGCGGCCCGACAGATGGTGCGCTTTGTGGAGGCGACGCGTTATTCGCTCTGCACGTCGCGCATCCACCGGCTGCTGTGTTGGCCGCTTTCGGGGCCTCCAGCGGTTATCGCACGCGCTGGGCGGTGAACTGCATGCGTGGGTGCGCATAGGATTCTTGCGCCTGAACGAGCTGCAGTTCTCGCTCACCTGACTGGTAGGTCAGCTCGAGGAGATCGAACACGCTGGACACGGTCCGTTCCAGCGCCACCGCAGCGTCACCTGTCGCGCGGTAGTGCGCCGAGAAAAGCGCCGCGGTGACGTCGCCCGATCCGTTCGCTTTGAAAGGGAGATGGGGCGTCTGCACGATCCACGCTCCCGTAGCATCCACGGCGAGCATCTCGACGGTGCCGGGTTCGCGGTCGGGGCGTTCCACGCTGGTCACGAGCACGGTGTCCGGTCCCATCGCCCGGGCGATGTCGACGGATGCGAGTGTGGAGTCCAGCGTCGAGGGCTCGGTTCCGGTGAGGAATCCCAGCTCGAACTGGTTCGGAGTGATGATGTCGGCCACGGGGACGACGCGATCCCGAAGCAGGTGGGGGATCTCGGGCGCCACGAAGCACCCGGACTTCGCGTTACCCATCACGGGGTCACACGCGTAGATGGCCGACGGGTTCGCCGCCTTCACCCGCTGCACCGCATCCACGATGACGTCGCCGATCCCGGTGCCGCCCTGGTATCCCGAGAGCACGACGTCGATCTGGGGGAGCACACCACGTTCTTCGATACCGAGGATGACATCGTGCACGTCCTCGGGTGCGATGAGGGATCCGCGCCACGCGCCATATCCCGTGTGATTGGAGAAGTTCACCGTGTTGACCGGCAGCACTTCGACCCCGATGCGCTGGAGGGGGAACACGGCTGCGGAGTTGCCAACGTGGCCATAAGCGACGGCCGACTGAATCGAGAGAATCTTCACGACACCAATCCTCCTCCCTACGAGCAGCCAGGGCCGCCGGGAAGCTCTGCACCGGAATCCGTGGGCGGGCGCAGCTACTTCGCGGAAGTGCTCAGCGTCGACAGCAGCGCGGCAGGTGTTTCAGGCTCATTGAGTGAGAGTGCGAACTGCTTCCCATTGGTGAGGGTGACGACGACCCCTGGTCCTGTGCGGAGGATGATCGCTGACCGCCCGGGCATGAATCGGTAGCCCCAGCCTCCCCAGTGCATCGGTTCCAGCGTATTGGTGTGCACGGACTCGATGTCCGTGAGCGGAATGGTCTTCAGTGCGATGCCCAGGAACCAGGTGACGACTTTCAGGCCGCGCCAGTCCACGCTGATCCGCAGTCGGGCAAACCCCAGCATGAGGACGGCCAGAAGGAGAAGGACCACGGCACCGAAGACATCCGCCCCGGGCTCGCCCTCTCTGGTTGTGAGGATGAGCAATGCCGCTGCGGCGGCGAACAGTGCCAGGCTCACGATCGCGAACAACGGAACAGTGACTGTGGTGATCCAGGCACCGATCTCTGTCGGCCCAAGCACGACCTCCACCGGATGATGTTCGGGTTCGGCAGCCACCCACCGGTGCGCGAGTAGGAACGGAATCAGGCCGTACCCGAGCAACGCCATGAGGAGCAGTGGCCACGCACCGACCTGCGGTTCCGCGCCGGGACCGGACGTGATCGTTGATCCGGCGATCATCAGCCAGCCTCCGGTTGCCAACCCTGCCGCGAAGCCGCTCCACAGGAATGTCTTGCGGCGAGTCGGTGCCGCACCCTCCCGCAACGCGAACGTTGCGATGAGAGCCGAAGCTAAGCAGACCACGACCAAGAGCGCGATTGCCATCCACGTCGGCCACGTCGAACTGACCCCATGGCTGCCCCACTGGCGGGGCAGGTCGGTCGGAAGCTCTTCTCGCCAGATGAGCCAGGTCGTGACGACTGCGGCGAGGGGGACCCAAACTGCGACCGCAGCGAGGACGTCGCGAGCGCGTGCCCGTCCGGAACTGCGTGCACCCATAGTTGGACTCCTTCTCCATTTGTTACAGAATCCTGGTAGCTGCTCACTGTGCTGTCTCGGGACGTCCCTGACACTTCATGTCTCGGGACGTCCCTGACACTCGGGTCGGGATGTTGCGGGCTCG
>NZ_JASJXJ010000049.1:0-23172 GCF_035018685.1 Cryobacterium sp. RTC2.1 | reverse complement strand
GGTTCCAGCGCCCCGCGAGCCTGCTGGCCGCTGCGGCCGCTGCGGTCGCCCTGTTCATCGGCGGTACCTTCGTCGGCCTGGGACTGGCCGGCACCTCGGGCACGTCCGATTCCTTCGCGGCCCAGCAGGCGGCATCCCTCGCCCAGCTCAACGCGGCACCCGACGTGCAGCGCGCCTCGGCGACGACCGCGGACGGCCACCAGGCCACCCTGGTCTGGTCCGATACGAGCAGCCTTTCGGCGCTCGTCGTCGACGGCCTGCCTGCGCTTTCCGGCGACAAGGACTACCAGCTCTGGTACATCGGAGCCGGGGGAGCGGTCTCGGCCGGTCTCCTCGACACGAGCGTCAGCGCGAGCGGCGGAACCGCCTGGCGGGTCCTCGACGGCAGCCTCACCTCAGGCGACACGATCGGCATGACCGTGGAACCCAAGGGCGGCTCGAAGCAACCCACCACGACGCCGATCGTGGCCATCCAGAGTTCCTGATCCGCAACTAGGCTCGGGGCATGACGCTGCCATTCACCCTTCTGATCGACCCGGTGCCCGCCGATTCCGCCCAGGCGGACTTTGCGGGCACCTTCCACGAGATGGATTCGGCCGCTCCGGCTCTCCGGGTGGGGGAGCTGAGCACCCAGCGCGGTGACGGCATCTTCGAGACCCTCAGCGTCGTCGACGGGCACCCGCAGGAGGTCGAGGCGCACATCACCCGCCTGAGGCACTCGGCGGAGATCTGCGACCTCCCGGTGCCGAACCCGGCGCAGTGGCGAGAGGCCATCGCCTACGCGGTGGCGCGGGTTCCGCACGAGGGCGAGCTCGCCCTCAAGTTCGTACTCAGCCGCGGCGTCCAATCCGGGCCTGCACCGACCGCGTGGCTGCACGCGACCCGCGCGCCGGACCACTCCGCCGCGCGCGAGAACGGGGTGCGGGTGATCACCCTCGACCGCGGGTACCCGCGCGGGGTCGCCGAGGTCGCCCCGTGGCTGCTGATGGGTGCGAAGACACTCAGCTACGCGATCAACATGGCCGCCCTCCGCGAGGCGCGGCGCCGTGGGGCCGACGACACGATCTTCCTCACGCACGACGGCTACGTCATGGAGGGCCCGACGTCGAGCGTGGTCATCCGTTCGAACGGCGTCTACGTGACGCCGGCGCCGAGCGGTGCGATCCTGCACGGCACCACCCAGCAGAGCCTCTTCGAGCACCTCAGGGAGCAGGGCGAACCGGTGGAGTACCGCGACATCACGGTCGCGGAGCTGCGGGCGGCGGATGCCGTCTGGCTGTTGTCGAGCATCCGCCTGGTCGTGGCCGTGACCGAACTCGACGGCCTGCCGCTCGCGACCGACCTGCCGCGCACCCGCGTCTTCAACGCGTACCTGCTCGGCCGCACCGACTAGACCGCCGAAGCGGTCGGGGCAGGCGCGGGTTTAGCCGAAGCGACCGGAGACGTAGTCCTCGGTCGCCTGCACCGACGGGTTGGAGAAGATCGTCGTGGTGTCGTTGTACTCGATGAGCTTGCCCGGCTTGCCGGTGCCTGCGATGTTGAAGAAGCCGGTGCGGTCGGAGACCCGGGATGCCTGCTGCATGTTGTGCGTGACGATCACGATCGTGTATTCGGCCTTCATCTCCTCGATGAGGTCCTCGATCGCGAGGGTGGAGATCGGGTCGAGGGCCGAGCACGGCTCGTCCATCAGGATCACGTCGGGCTGCACGGCGATCGCACGGGCGATGCAGAGCCGCTGCTGCTGGCCGCCGGAGAGGCTCGAGCCTGGCTTGTCGAGGCGGTCCTTGACCTCGTTCCAGAGGTTGGCGCCCTGGAGGGACTTCTCGATGAGGGCATCCGCGTCCGACTTGGAGATGCGGCGGTTGTTGAGCTTCACGCCGGCGAGGACGTTGTCGCCGATCGACATGGTCGGGAACGGGTTCGGCCGCTGGAACACCATGCCGACCTGGCGGCGCACGAGTACCGGGTCGACGCCGGGGCCGTAGAGGTTGTTGCCGTCGATGAGCACCTCGCCCGTGACGTAGGCGCCCGGGATGACTTCGTGCATCCGGTTCAGGGTGCGGAGGAAGGTGGACTTACCGCACCCGCTCGGCCCGATCAGGGCGGTCACCGTGCGGGGCTCGATCGTCAGCGTGACGTTTTCGACAGCGAGGAACTTGCTGTAATAGACGTTGAGGTCGTTGACTTCAATGCGCTTGGACATGTGATCCTTCGAGTTGCGGCCAGCGGCCGGGTGGAGCCTAGCGGCCGAGCTTGGGGGAGAAGATTCTGGCGATGAGCCTCGCGAGGCCGTTCAGGAGCATGACGATGAGCACCAGGGTGAGTGCGCCGGCCCAGGCCCTGTCGAGATACGCCTGGGTGTCCGTGCCCTGGTTCGCGTACTGGGTGTACACGAACACCGGGAGGGTCATCATCCGCTGGCTGAACAGGTCGTAGTTCATGCTCGCCGTGAAGCCGGAGATGATCAGCAGCGGGGCCGTCTCGCCGATGACCCGGGAGATCGAGATCATGATTCCCGTGACGATGCCGGCGATCGAGGTCGGAAGCACCACCTTGAGAATGGTCAGCCACTTCGGCACGCCGAGGGCGTATGCGGCCTCGCGCAGCTCGTTCGGCACGAGTTTGAGCATTTCCTCGCTCGAGCGCACCACGACCGGGATCATCAGCACCGAGAGAGCGATGGCACCGCCGAAGCCGAAGCGGATGCCCGCATCCTGGAACAGCAGGGAGAAGAAGGCGAAGGCGAACAGGCCTGCCACGATCGAGGGGATGCCGGTCATCACGTCCACGAAGAAGGTGATTGCCTGGGCCAGCCGGCCGCGTCCGTACTCGGTGAGGTAGATAGCGGCGAGCAGGCCGATCGGCACCGAGATGAGCGTGGCGACGCCGGTGATCTCGAGGGTGCCCATGACGGCGTGCAGGGCGCCGCCGCCCGCGCCGACGACGTTGCGCTGCGACTCGGTGAAGAACGTCGGGGTGAGGAAGGCCGGCAGCCCGTTGACGACCGTCGTGAAGACAAGTGAGATCAACGGCAGCAGTGCGATCACGAAGGCGGCGGTGACGAGGGCGGTGACGAGGCGGTCCTTCGCCCGGCGCACGCCTTCGACGGCGTAGGAGAGCGCGTAGATGGCGACGCAGTAGAGCACTGTGCCGAAGAAGACCGTGCCGACGATGTTGAAGCCGGAGGTGGCCCCCGACAGCTGGAGCACCAGGAAGACCGCTCCGGTGACGATCCAGCTTGCCAGCAGGACGTAGAGCGTGGAGTTCCTCGGCAGCTTGCCGGCGGCGTATGCGTTGGCCTGGGGCGTGTTCGCGGCCCGGGTGGCGGTCGTGCTGCTCATCAGTTCGCTCCCGAGAAGGCCTTGCGGCGGTTGATGATGTAGCGGGCGATCATGTTGACCGCGAGGGTGATGACGAAGAGGATCAGGCCGGTGGCGAGGAGGATGTTCACGCCGACGCCGTGCGCCTCAGGAAAGTTCAGGGCGATGTTCGCGGCGATGGTCGTCGGGTTCTGCGAGGTCAGCAGTTGGAAGAGCACCGTCGGGCTCGGCGAGAGCACCATCGCGACCGCCATCGTCTCGCCGAGGGCGCGGCCGAGGCCGAGCATCGAGGCGGAGATGATGCCGGAGCGGCCGAAGGGAAGCACCGCCATTGAGATCATCTCCCAGCGGGTGGCGCCGAGGGCGAGGGAGGCTTCCTCGTAGAGCACCGGAGTCTGCAGGAAGATCTCCCGGCAGAGTGCGGTGATGATCGGAAGCACCATCACCGCGAGCACGATGGCGACGGTGAGGATGGTGCGCCCGGTGCCGGAGACCGGTCCGGCGAAGAGCGGGAACCAGCCGAACCAGTCGACGAGGTTCGCGTAGAACGGCTGGACGAGCGGGGCCAGCACGCCGATGCCCCACAGGCCGAAGACCACGGACGGCACGGCGGCGAGGAGGTCGATGACGTAGCCCAGGCCCTGGGCGATCCGCCGGGGGGCGTAGTGCGAGATGAAGAGGGCGATGCCGATCGCGAGCGGGATCGCGATGATCATGGCCAGCAGTGCCGACCAGAGCGTGCCGAAGGCGAGCGGCCAGACGTAGGCCCAGAAGTTGGTGAAGCCGCCGCTGAAATCGGCGGGTGCCGCGACGAAGGCCGGCAGGCT
This sequence comes from Cryobacterium sp. RTC2.1, assembly GCF_035018685.1. Classification (NCBI taxonomy): domain Bacteria; kingdom Bacillati; phylum Actinomycetota; class Actinomycetes; order Micrococcales; family Microbacteriaceae; genus Cryobacterium; species Cryobacterium sp. RTC2.1. Next base: position 19,025 of record NZ_JASJXJ010000049.1, on the reverse strand, counting down.
CTGGACGAGCAGGAACCCGGCGACGGCGGCGAGCACGGCGAGGATCAGGCTGCCGGCGACGACGGTCGCCGTTGAGAAGATCACATCGCCGGGACGCTGGGGGGCGCGGATTCGATCGCGGGCAACTACGGGGGTCATGCCGGGCGTCTCCCTGAGGTTCGGGTGGTGGAGCGAAAACGATGCGCGGTCCGGGGGCCGTACACCCCAGTCTGCCCGGTCCGGGCCGCTGATACGACGCGGGCCCTGGCCGGGCAGACTTCGGTGGAGCTGGTAGTGCGGGTCGTGCCGGTGAAACGGGTGTTACTTGACGGTCGAGAGAACCGCGGCGACCTTGTCGGCCAGGTCGGTCGAGAGCGGCGCTGCGCCACCGGCGGATGCGGCGACCTTCTGGCCGTCAGCACTGGCCATGTACGTCACGTACGCCTTGACGAGCTCGCCCTGGGCGGGCTTGGCGTATTCGGTGCAGACGACCGCGTAGCTGACCAGCACGAGCGGGTAGTGCGTCGCGTCGGTCGTGGTGCGGTTGATCTTGATGGCGAGGTCGCTCGCGTCGCGGCCCGTGACGAGCGGGGACTCGGCGACGACGGCGGCCGCGGCTTCCGCGGTGTAACCGACGAAGGTGTCGCCGACCTTGATCTTCGCAACGCCGAGCTTGCCGGCCTTGGATGCGTCCGCGTAGCCGATCGTGCCGACGCCGTTGGTCACGGCGTCAACGACACCGGAGGTGCCCTTGGCGCCTTCGCCGCCCTGGATCGGGAATGCGTCGGCTGCCTTGTCGGTCCACACGGTCGGTGCGGTCTGGAAGAGGTAGTCGGTGAAGTTCTTCGTGGTGCCCGAGTCGTCCGAGCGGTGCACGGCGGTGATCGCCGTTGCCGGAAGGGTCACGCCGGAGTTGAGCGCGGCGATGGCCGGGTCGTTCCAGGTCGTGATCTCGCCGCGGAAGATGTGCGCGAGGGTTGCGGAGTCGAGCTTGAGGTCCGTGACGCCGGCGACGTTGAAGATGACCGCGATCGGGGAGATGTAGACGGGCAGGTCGACGGCCTTGGCGCCGGCGGCGCAGGACGCGAACGTTCCGGCGAGCTCGGTGTCGTTGAGCGCGGAGTCGCTGCCGGCGAAGTCGGAGCCGCCCGCGATGAAGGTGGAGCGGCCCGCGCCGGAGCCTGACGGGTCGTAGTTGACCGTGACGTTCGGGTTGGAGGTCTGGAACGCTGCGATCCAGGCTTCCTGGGCGGAGCCCTGGGCGGACGAGCCGGCGCCGGTGAGCGTTCCGGTCAAGGTGCTGGTCGTCGCTGCGGTGGTGCTCGAGCCGGTTCCGGCTTCGTTGGAGGCACACGAGGACAGTGCGAGAGCGGCGGCGACGGCGATGACTGCGGGTCGGCCAAAACGCTTGAGATTCACGAATTTTCCCTTTCGAGGGTTGACAGCAGTGAAACTGACTGCAGGGCGGGGCCGGTGCTGGCCCCGGTCAGACGATAATCCGACGGCTTAACGACACCCCCTCCGGAAGATGAACGGAAGGTTAACGTGAACGGGCTGTTCGGCGGGCCGGCGGGCCCTCAGACGCTCGGTCGGTATGTCTCGATGCCGAGGATCCCGGCGCTCGGGTTCTCGCGGGACAGGTGCACGACGGAGAACGATCCGATGTCGAGGTGGGAGGCCTCCTCGATGTAGAGGCCGAAGGTGCTCCCCGTGGCGAGCGCGATCTCGTGCAGGATCTCGGGCAGCACCGGGCCGTGGCTGCAGATGACGGCGGTCTTGCGGGAGCGGATGCGCTTGCCGATGCCGGCGCGGACATCCGCTACGCCCTGTTCGAAGGCGTCCTGGCTGAAGAGCTCCGTGCGCTTGATCGGGATGCCGGTCGCGGCCGCGAGCGGGGCGACGGTCGTGATGCACCGGGTGGCCGTGCTCGAAACGATGCGGCGCGGGCGCCACGCCGCCACGGTCGGCACGAGTTCGACGGCCTGGGCGACGCCGCGTTCGGTGAGGGGGCGGGTGCTGTCCGGGCCGGCCCAGCTTGAACCGGTGACGGCCTTGCCGTGCCGGAGGGCGATGAGGGCGAAGGTCGTCGTCACGCCCCTGTCGACGAGTTCGGCGAAGGCGTCGATGATCTCGACGTCCTGCGCGTAGCTGAGGTAGCTGCGTGCCTTTTTGATCGTGACCCATTCGATAGCCGCGATCTCGCTGTTCGGCACGAAGGTCGAGCGCTGGATCTCCTCGGGGTGCACCTCGGCTGCCCAGTACTGCACGATCTTTTCCCTGCCGTTTCCGAGCGAGTACCGCGATTCGCCGAGCGGCACGCCCAGGGCGACCGCGAGTCCGGTTTCTTCCTCGATCTCCCGCACGGCCGTCTCCGGCAGCGTTTCGCCGGGGTCGACCTTCCCCTTGGGGATGGTGACGTCGCCGTAGACCGTGCGGTGCACGAGCAGGACGTTCATCTTGCCGTCGATCAGGCGCCAGCAGACCGCACCGGCAGCGTGGATCGCTCCGTTCGGGAGGACCGCACTCATCGGCGACCCGTCGGCCGAACGCGTCGGGAGATCTGCTGCATCAATCGGTCCTGCATGTCGTCGAGCGGCTTTCCGGAGTCATCGAGGTGGTGGCGGGTCCATTCGCCGGTGTTGTCGAGCCACCAGGATGCCGTGCGGTCGTCCATGGCGCGGTTGAACAGCCCATCGATCTCCGTGAGGTGATCGGGGTCGACGAGGCGCACAAGGGCCTCGACGCGTCGGTCGAGGTTGCGGTGCATCATGTCGGCGCTGCCGATGTAGACCTGGGTGTCCCCGCCGTTGTGGAAGGAGAAGATCCGGGAGTGCTCGAGGTAGCGGCCGAGGATCGACCGCACCTTGATCGTCTCGCTGACCCCGGGGAGGCCCGGCGTGAGGCTGCAGATGCCGCGCACCCAGACCTCGACGGGGACCCTGGCCTGGCTGGCCCGGTAGAGCGCGTCGATGATGGCCTCGTCGACCATCGAGTTGACCTTGATGCGGATGCCGGAGGGCTTGCCGTCGAGGGCGGCCTGCGTCTCCTGGTTGATCGCCTTCAACAGCCCGCGACGCAGGTGCAGGGGTGCGACGAGAAGCCGCTTGAACTTCTTCTCGATCGCGTACCCGGAGAGCTCGTTGAACAGGCGGGTCAGGTCCTTGCCGACCTGGGGGTCCGCGGTCAGCAGGCCGAGGTCCTCGTAGAGCCTGCTGGTCTTCGGGTTGTAGTTACCGGTGCCGATGTGGCTGTAGTGCCGCAGCACGCCGTTCTCGTTGCGCACGACGAGGGCGAGCTTGCAGTGCGTCTTGAGGCCGACGAGGCCGTAGACGACGTGCACGCCGGACTTCTCGAGCTTGCGTGCCCAGGAGATGTTGGCCTGCTCGTCGAAGCGGGCCTTGATTTCGACGAGGGCGAGCACCTGCTTGCCGGATTCGGCGGCAGCGATGAGAGCCTCGACGATCGGGCTGTCGCCGGAGGTGCGGTACAGGGTCTGCTTGATCGCGAGCACGTCGGGGTCGGCGGCCGCCTGCTCGAGGAATGCCTGCACACTCGTCGCGAAGGACTCGTACGGGTGGTGCAGCAGGATGTCGCGGCGCGCGATCGAGCTGAAGATATCGGGCTCGGCGTTCGGCTCTGGCGCGAGGAGCTGAACGGCCGTGGTCGGGACATGCTTGACGTAGCGCAGGTCCGGGCGGTCGACGCGCAGGTCGAACAGTCCGCCGAGATCGAGCGGGGCGGGCAGCCGGTACACCTCCTGCTCGGTGACGTCGAGTTCGCGCACGAGCAGGCCGAGGGTGACCTCGTCCATGTCCTCGGTGATCTCGAGGCGGATCGGCGGGCCGAACCGGCGACGGAGCAGTTCCTTCTCGAGGGCCTTGATCAGGTTCTCGGTCTCGTCTTCCTCGATCTCGACGTCCTCGTTCCTGGTGACCCGGAAGACGTGGTGTTCGAGGATGTCCATGCCGGGGAACAGGTCGCCGAGGTGGTTGGCGATGAGGTCCTCGAGCATGATGAATCGCACGTTGTCGAAGCCCTCGCGGCGGTCGACCCGCACGAAGCGCGGCAGCATGGTCGGCACCTTGAGCCTCGCGAACTCCTGCTTGCCGGTCTTCGAGTTGCGTACCCGGACGGCGAGGTTGAGGGAGAGGCCGGAGATGTAGGGGAACGGATGCACCGGGTCGACCGCGAGGGGCATCAGCACCGGGAAGATCTGGTTGGAGAAGTAGTCGCGGAGCGAGCGGTGGTCGGCCTCGTCGAGGCTGTCCCAGGTGGCGATGTGGATGCCGGCGGCCATCATGGCCGGGCTGACGAGGTCCTGGAAGGCGCGGGCGTGCCGGTCCTGGAGCACATGCGCCATCGCCGAGATGTCGGAGAGGGCGTCCTGCGGTGCGGTACCGATGTTCGTCGGCACGGCGAGTCCGGTCAGGATGCGGCGCTTGAGTCCCGCGACGCGGACCATGAAGAACTCATCGAGGTTGCTCGAGAAGATGGCGAGGAAGTTCGCGCGCTCGAGAACCGGGAGCAGTGGGTCCTCGGCGAGTTCGAGCACCCTCTGGTTGAACGCGAGCCAGCTCAATTCCCGGTCGAGATACCGGTTGGTGGGGAGTTCCGGGTCGTCCTTGCCGGTCAGGGGATCGAAATCGTCATCGAAGTCGCTTCCGAGACCCGATTCGTCCTGAATGTTTTCGCCGTCCATGAGTCCATCCTGACACCGCAGGACCTGCCGGTGCGACGGTTCCGGGTGAACAGTGCCTATCGGGTTCGGCGGCGGTACTGGACGTCGACACTGCGATCGGTGAATCCGAGGGACCGATACAGCCGCACGGCAGGCACATTGTCGCCCTCGACGTAGAGCGTCGCGCTGGTCGCCCCGCGCCGGCGCAGACGCTCGAGCCCCGCGGTCATCAGCCGGCGTCCGAGGCCGTGCCCGCTCCACTCGGGGCTCACCCCCACCACGTAGATCTCACCCTCGGCTGCTCCCGGCTCGATCTTCAGCCAGTTGTAGCCGACCAGGGCGTCGCCGACGCGGGCGACGAGGAAGTCGCCCGCGTCGAACCAGGCCTCGTTCATGCGGTCGGCGAGGTCGGCCGCTGTGATGCCGCCCTGCTCGGGGTGGGTGGCGAAGGTCCGCGCGTTCAGGGTCACCCAGGCGTCGGCGTCGGCGGCGGGGTCGAACGCGGTGATCACGATCGCGTCGTCCTTCTCCCGGGCGGAAGCCTCCTCCGGGGCGGCGGATGCCGGGGGAGCGGACGAGGCGTGGAGCGCCAGTTCCAGCTGGAGCAGTCGACGGACGGCGTCGAAGCCGAAGCGCCCGGCGAGGGCGCGGGCCGCCGGGTGATCGCCGTGCGCCCAGGCGGTCAGGCCGTCCGGTGCATCCACCGCGTACGCGGGATCGCCGAAGAGCTCGGTCAGGGCCGCGGTGGCGTGGCCGTGCCTGCGGAACCCGGGGTGCACGACGAGGTCGAGCTCACCAGAGCCGAGGACGAGGGCTCCGACGGCGGCGTCGCCGTCGCGAAGCAGAAAGGGAGCGCGGCGCCCGGCCGCAAGATCGAGGGTGGCCTGCTCGTTGAGCGGGGCATACCCGTCGACGCGTTCGGCGGCATCCGTCACCGCGGCCCAGGAGAGCGCGAAGGCGCTGTCGTCAGGCCCGTGCGACGGACTGATCACGCACGGCCTCTGGTTCCTGCACATTGAAGCGGTATCCGACGTTGCGCACGGTGCCGATCAGGGATTCCTGGTCGCCGAGCTTGGCGCGGAGGCGGCGGACGTGCACGTCGACCGTGCGGGTACCGCCGAAGTAGTCGTAGCCCCAGACCTCGCTGAGCAGCTGCTCACGCGTGAAGACCCGGGAGGGATGGGCCGCGAGGAAGCGGAGCAGCTCGAATTCCTTGTACGTGAGGTCGAGCGGTCGGCCGTAGACCTTCGCGGAATAGCTCGCCTCGTCGATGACGACACCGGCGGCGCGGATCAGCGCGGACTCCTCGGCCCGCGGCGTGCGGCCGGCGGCGAGGCGGATGCGGGCGTCGACCTCGGCGGGACCCGCCGTGTCGAGGATGACGTCGTCGATGCCCCAGCCGGGGCTGACCGCGGCGAGGCCGCCCTCGGTGATCACGAGCAGCAGCGGGACCTGACTGCCCGTCGTCTGCATGATCTGGCACAGCGACTTCGCGGCCATCAGGTTGGTGCGGGCGTCGACGAGGATGACATCGGAGTCAGGGGCGGTGATGAGCTGGTCGGGCTGGGCCGGAATGACGCGGATTCCATGCGAGAGCAACGCCAGCGCCGGCAGGACCTCCCCGCCGACCGCGGAGGTCAGGATCAATAATTGCGCCACGCGGGCCCTCCAACCATTGTTGGCCAATCCTAGCGTGCAGCCACGTGCAGCCGATTGCTCCCCTGGCAGGGCACAATGGAAGAGTGAAGTGGCAGTGGAGAAGCGTCGGCCTGGTCTGGGCGTTCGCCGTGGTCTGTTCTGTGCTCACCGGGGCCCTCGCGGCGCCCGGTCGTTCCCTCGTGTGGATCGGCCTCTCCCTCGCGGGGTGCACCATCGGCACCCTCTCCATCCAGCTCGCGACCGGGCAAAAAGAGGGCTACGTGCACCGGGTCACGCTGAGCCTCGTCGGCGCGGTCCTCGTCCTCGCCGCCGCGACCGGAATCTTCGCGCTCGCCGGGCTTCTGTAACGAACTGGTAAAGCCGCGCCGGGTACCCGCGCGCAGGCGTTTCGGCTCTCGCCGGGAGCTAAGGTGGTGTCATGTCAATCCTCGCGCTCGAAATCTTCTTCCTGGGCCTCCTCGCGCTCGCGAGCCTGTCGATCGCCTGGGTCTCCGGCATCGTGTTGTTCAAGCTGTTCCGGGGGCAGCGGTAACCCTCGATGTTCGAGCTCCCGACCCAGCTCCCGTCCGAACTCGTCCCGCTCTCGTGGCTCCTCGGCGTCTGGGAGGGGTCAGGTGTCATCGACTATGCCCTGCCGGACGGTCATCGGGTCTCACGTGAGTTCGGCCAGCGGCTGAGCTTCAGCCATGACGGCCTCCCGCACCTGAACTACAGCTCATACACCTGGCTCGAAGCGGATGCCGCAGCGAGCGTCGACGACGCCGCCGAGGCGGTCGACGGGGCCGCGTCCGCCTTCGTCGGGAAGACCCCGCTCATGACCGAGACAGGGTACTGGCGCCTGAGTCGTCCCCAGGGCGCCGGCGACCCAGGGCCCGGGCTGCTGCCGGCAGAGGGCGAGCACCCCTATACGACGGCGTCCGCCGTGGAGACGCTCCGCAATGCCGACGGCGGCTTCGACATCGACGTGACGCTCGTGCATCCCGGCGGTGCCGCCGAGATCTACCTCGGCCAGGTCAAGGGGCCGCGGATCGACCTCGCGACCGACGCGGTGATGCGCACCCAGGGCGCGAAGGCGTACTCGGCCGCGACCCGGTTGTACGGTCTCGTCGACGGCCACCTGCTCTGGGCGTGGGACATCGCCGCCCTCGGCCAGAGCCTGCGCACGCACGCCTCCGGCCGCCTCAAGCGGGTCGAATAATCCCGGCGGTTCCCGCGTTGTCCCCGATGTGCGCCTCAGCGTTACGCAAACCCCGGAAGAAGTCCTCATGACCCCGCCGACAGCATCCGCTTCAGCCCTGCTCGACCTGCCCGGCGCCGTGCAGGCGACCGGCCCCGATGCCGGCGTCGCCGCCCACTACGGCAACCCGATGATCGAACAGCGTCACCTGCTCGCCGGCGAGGCCATCGTCGACCTCTCCAACCGTGCGGTGCTCGGCGTCTCCGGCCCGGACCGGCTGACCTGGCTCAACTCGATCACGAGCCAGGAACTGCGCTTTCTGAAGCCGGGGGAGTCGGCCGAGACCCTCGTGCTCGACCCGACCGGGCACGTCGAGCACGCGGTGCGGCTCGTCGACGACGGCATGGAGGCGTGGCTCGTCGTCGAGGCCGCCGAACTGCCCGCGCTGCTTACGTGGCTCGACCGGATGCGCTTCATGCTGCGGGTCGAACTGCGCGACCGCACCGATGAGTACGCCGTCATCGGCACGATGGGGAGCATCGGCGACCTCGCCGCTGCCGCGCCCGCGCTCGAACCCGCCGCGCCGAACGGAACCCCCCTCGTCTGGCATGACCCGTGGGCTGCCGTCGTCACCGGCGGCTTCCAGTATGCGGAAGACCCCGCGCATCCCGGTGCTGACTGGCACTGGACCGAGGCCCTCGTGCCCCGCACCGCGCTTCCGGCCGTGACTCTGGCCGTCCGCCGCGGCACCGTGCGCGCGGCCGGCCTGCTCGCCCTCGAGGCGCTCCGGATCGCGGCCTGGCGGCCCCGCCGGGCGACAGAGGTCGACGACAGGACCCTCCCGCACGAGCTCGACTGGCTGCGCAGCGCCGTGCATCTGAACAAGGGCTGTTACCGCGGCCAGGAGACCGTCGCGAAGGTGCACAACCTCGGGCACCCCCCGCGGCGGCTCGTGCTTCTGCACCTCGACGGCTCCCAGGGCGTGCTGCCGGTGCACGGCGACGAAGTCCAGGCCGTCCGTCGCCTCCCCGACGGCGACACGGAGCGTCGCGGCGTCGGCTCGATCACCTCGAGTGCGATCCACTACGAGCTCGGGCCGATCGCCCTCGCCGTCGTCAAACGCACCGTGCCTGCAACGGTCGTGCTCCAGGTGCTGAGCGAGGAGATCGCGGTCGCCGCGACCCAGCAGGTCATCGTTCCGCAGTCGGCCGGCTCGGTCGCCGAGATCCCCCGGCTGCCCCGTCTGGGCATCCGCACCCCCGGCCACTGACCCCCGGCCACCGACCACCGGCCCGGCTCTCGATAGAGTTGGAGTCATGTCATACAATCTCATCCTCCTTCGCCATGGCCAGAGCCTATGGAACCAAGAGAACCTCTTCACCGGTTGGGTAGACGTTCGCCTGAGCGAGCAGGGAGCTGCCGAGGCCAAGCGCGCCGGCGAGCTCCTCGCAGAGTCCGGCCTCCTGCCCGACGTCCTGCACACGTCACTCCTTAGCCGCGCCATCCAGACCGCGAACATCGCGCTCGAGGAAGCCGACCGCCTCTGGATCCCCGTGAAGCGCTCCTGGCGCCTCAACGAGCGCCACTACGGCGCCCTGCAGGGCCTCGACAAGGCGGAGACCCTCGCCAAGTTCGGCCCGGAGCAGTTCCAGCTCTGGCGCCGCTCCTTCGACGTGCCGCCGCCCGTGCTCGCCGATGATTCCCCCTGGTCCCAGGCGCACGACCCGCGCTACGCGGGCCTCGGCGAGGAGCTGCCCCGCACAGAGTGCCTGAGCGACGTCGTCGACCGGATGCTGCCCTACTGGGAGTCCGACATCGCGACGGACCTCCGTGCAGGCAAGACCGTTCTCGTCACCGCCCACGGCAACTCGCTGCGCGCCCTCGTGAAGCACCTCGACAACATCAGCGACGCGGACATCGCCGAGCTCAACATCCCGACCGGAATCCCGCTCGTCTACCGCCTCGACGAGAACCTCGTCCCGATCGGTGCGGGCCAGTACCTCGACCCCGAGGCCGCCGCCGCCGGTGCCGCGGCCGTCGCCGCCCAGGGCAGCAAGAAGTAGAACTCCCGCCCCATTAGTCCGCTATCGACAGTCCCCACCGAAAACGGCCCCGGAAGCATTCGCTTCCGGGGCCGTTTCGGTTGTGCGGCGTTTCGGTTGTGCGGCGGTTCGAGTGGTGCGGGCGGACTACTGGACGCCGGTCGTGCTCTGCTGCCAGGCCCCCGTGCCGAGGTACTGGATCTTCTTGGCGATCGAGACGGCGTGGTCGGCGAAGCGCTCGTGATACCGGCTCGCGAGGGTCGAGTCGACCGTGTCGGCGGCCTCGCCCTTCCAGGTCTCCGCGAGGACGGCGTCGAAGACGCTCAGGTGCAGGGCGTCGACCTTGTCGTCTTCGTTGCGGATGACCTCGGCGAGCTTGACGTCCTGGGTGGTGAGCAACTCGGTGAGCATCGTCGAGATGGTCACGAGCAGGGCGCCCATCTCGCCGAAGGTGCCCCGCAGGCTCTGCGGAACGACCTTGTCGGGGAAACGGTAGCGGGCGAGCTGCGCGATGTGGGTGGAGAGGTCGCCCATCCGCTCGAGGGACGAACTGATCCGGAGGGCGCTCACCACGATGCGCAGGTCGCGGGCGACCGGCTGCTGGCGCGCCAGGATCGTGATGGCGAGTTCGTCGAGCTCGATGGTGAGTTCGTCGATCTTGTCGTCTTCGCTGATGGCCTCTTCGGCGAGGTTGACGTCGGACTCGTTGAAAGCCCTGGTCGACTTCGCGATCGAGATGCCGACGAGACGGGAGATCTCGACGAGGCGGTCCTGAACCTCGGCGAGCTCCTGCTGGAATACTTCACGCATACGTCTGTGTTCCTTCCTGGGCGCGCGATACGCGCAGAAACGTGGAAACCACCTGGCCCCCAGCGAATCTTTGTCGACAGAGGTTAACGGCAGGTGCCGGAGTGTTGAATACTACCTAAAGTAGCCGCCCAGCGGCCCGGCACGGTTCGTTCCGCTTTTTTGTGTCAGTAATCTGGTGGAATGGAATCATCGTGGCTCGTGCTGGTGTCTCTGGCACTGGGCCTCATGGTCGGTGCCGGGTTCATCAGCCTGCTCCAGATCGCGGAACGCCACGGCCGTCGCGCCTCCGAGGTGGTCAACCCGGCCGTGCCGGACGGCATCGACCAGGTCCTCGACGCACTTGACACCGCGGCCGTCGTGCTCGACCCCTCCAACAATGTGATGAAGACATCCCCGGCCGCCGTGTCGATGGGGATGGTCTGGAACCGGCAGATCGTGCACCCGGAACTCCTCGAGCTCGCCGGTAAGGTGCGGCGCTCCGGGGAACCGATCGCCGAAGACCTGATCCTCTCCCGCGGGCCGTTCGGCGACGCGAGCATGCGCGTGCGCGTGCGCCTGGCCACGCTCGGCACCCGCTACGTGCTGCTGCTCGCCGAGGACCGCACGGAGGCCTTCCGCCTCGACGAGGTGCGCCGCGACTTCGTGGCCAACATCAGCCACGAACTCAAGACCCCGATCGCCGCCGTCGGCCTGCTCGCCGAGGCGCTCAACCAGGCCGCCGACGAGCCGGCGCAGGTGCGCAGGTTCGCCAGCAGGCTCACGACGGAGTCCGGGCGCCTGACCCGGCTGACGCAGGAGATCATCGAGCTCTCCCGGCTCCAGGCACAGGACTCCCTGTCCGAGCCGGAAGACCTCCCGATCGACGACGTCGTCGCGGCGGCCGTCGACCAGAGCCGGGTCGTTGCGGATGCCGCACGCATCACGCTCGCCGTCGGCCAGCCCTCCGGCGCCCTTGTCACGGGCGATGAACGCCTCCTCGTGATGGCCGTGCACAACCTGGTCGCCAACGCGGTGCACTACTCCGCTGAGGGATCCCGGGTGGGTGTGGGAGTGCGTCACCACGACGGCGTCGTCGAGGTGACGGTGACCGACCAGGGCGTCGGCATCCAGGAGGCCGACCTCGACCGCATCTTCGAACGATTCTTCCGGGTCGACCAGGCCAGGTCGCGTCACACCGGTGGAACGGGCCTCGGCCTCTCCATCGTGAAGCACATCGTGCAGATCCACGGCGGCGACATCCGCGTCTGGTCCCAACCGGGCAGCGGTTCGACGTTCACCATCCGGCTGCCTGAGGCGAGTCACACCGCCCTGGCCACAACAGGAGAGACCCCGTGACCCACATTCTTTTGGTTGAGGACGAACAAGCGCTGAGCGAGCCGTTGAGCTTCCTGCTCGAACGCGAAGGCTACGAGGTCACCGTCGCCGAGGACGGACCGAGCGCCATCAGCGAATTCGACCGGATCGGACCCGACCTGATCCTGCTGGACCTGATGCTCCCCGGCATCCCCGGAACCGAAGTGTGCCGCGAGATCCGCACCCGCTCCCAGGTCCCGATCATCATGCTCACCGCGAAGGACTCCGAGGTCGACATCGTCGTCGGACTCGAACTCGGCGCGGACGACTACGTGACCAAGCCGTACTCGACCAGGGAACTGCTCGCGCGCATCCGTGCGGTGTCACGTCGGCGCACCGACCAGACCGAGGACGACGAGAACATGCTCACGGCGGGCACCGTCCGGATGGACATCGAACGCCACACGGTCGCAGTGAGCGGCACCGTGGTGAACATGCCGCTCAAGGAGTTCGAGCTTCTCGAGTTCCTGCTGCGGAACGCCGGCCGGGTGTTGACCCGCGGCCAGCTGATCGACCGGGTCTGGGGCACCGACTACTTCGGCGACACCAAGACCCTCGACGTCCACATCAAGCGGATCCGCTCGCGCATCGAGGCGACGCCGTCAGAGCCGACCATGCTCGTCACCGTGCGTGGCCTCGGCTACCGCTTCGAGGCCTGACCCGGTCCGCTTCGACGCCGGACCCGGCCTAACTCGACCCGGTCTGGTTCGAACCGGTCGGGTTCGAACCGGTCGGGCTCGACCAGTTCCGGCCTGACCCGGTCTGGCCTTGCCTGCGTCTGCCGGGCGCTACGGCGCCGCGGTCGGCAGCAGGGTCGAGTACTGGGGGAGCGTGCCGTCGAGTACCGGCGTGAGCAACTGGAGGCCGGTCTCGGTGCCGTACTGGAAGTAGACGGGGAACAGCGAGCCGAGTGGGGCATCGATGTTCTCGAGCGTGATCACGGGGCCGCCGGTCGCACCGATCGCGGTGCTCGACTGCGGCTTCAGGGTGAGCTGCTGGGTGACCTTGCCGGTCGTGGCCGTGTACTGCACGGACAGGCTGTGCGCTGAATCGCTCGGGTTGACCACGGTGACGAGGAGGCTCCCGGTCTTTCCGTCCGTCGAGAGCACGATCGCGTTGCGGACCTGCAGGTCGCCGACGTTGCCGCTGACCCCGTCGCTCGCGTCGTAGTGTTTGGTCGTTGACTGCGGGGCCAGCAGGTTGCATCCGCTGGTACCCAGCAGGATACCGGCCGTCAGCAACACGGACAGCAAGACTCGAGCCCTCACAAGACCTCCAACAGTTCGACGGTGCGCCTGAAGGCGCGAACGCCGCAGATTTCGCTTCGAGCCTAGCGTATCGGGGAGGCCGGCCTCGTGGCCCCTCCGGCCCATGCCCCGGTCAGGGTCGCAAACCCTACCACCCCTCGCTGTGGTATCCTAGACGTTGCTGAAGGGATATCCATACATGCTTTTTGAAGTAGGCGAAACCGTCGTTTATCCCCACCACGGTGCCGCGACAATCACGGAAGTGAAAACGCGGATCATCAAGGGTGAGGAAAAACTGTACCTGAAGCTCAACGTCACTCAGGGCGACCTCACCATCGAGGTTCCCGCCGAGAACGTCGACCTCGTCGGCGTGCGCGACGTGATCGGTCGTGAGGGCCTCGACAAGGTGTTCGAGGTGCTGCGCGCCCCGTTCACCGAGGAGCCAACCAACTGGTCCCGCCGGTACAAGGCCAACCTCGAAAAGCTCGCCTCCGGCGATGTCATCAAGGTGTCAGAGGTCGTCCGCGACCTGTGGCGCCGCGACCAGGACCGCGGCCTGTCCGCCGGTGAGAAGCGGATGCTCGCCAAGGCCCGCCAGATCCTGATCAGCGAGCTGGCCCTCGCCGAAAAGACCGACGAAGAGAAGGCCTCAACGGTCCTCGACGAGGTTCTGGCTTCCTGACCCACCTTGACTTTTTTCACACGCTGAAAGGCGGCGCCGCGAGGTGCCGCCTTTCGCACGTTCCGGTGTGAACGTTCCGGTGTGAACTATCCCGCAGCATCCGCCCTCCAACAGATAGCCTCCAGACATGACTGAATACGCAGCCCCCGCGGTCGCGGTCATCGTCGTCGCCGCGGGCAGTGGCGCCAGGCTCGGAGCGACGGAGCCGAAGGCGTTCGTCCTGCTCAGGGGTCGCACGCTCCTCGAGCGCGCGCTCGGTTCCGTGTTCGGAATGGTCGAACCCGCCCAGGTGATCGTCGTGGCGCCGGACAGCCACCTCTCCGAGGCCCGGGTGATCGCGGCAGCCGCCGCCGGGGCTGTCGCGTCGTACGTCGACGTCGTGGTGGGCGGCCCCACTCGTGCTGACTCTGTCAACCGGGGCCTCGCCGTGCTGCGCCCGGGCGTCGAGACTGTCCTCGTGCACGATGCCGCCCGCGCACTCACCCCTGCCGGACTGTGCGACGCCGTCGTCGCCGCTGTGCGGTCGACCGGGCACGGCATCGTCCCCGGTCTCGCCCTCGTCGACACCATCAAGCACGTCGACGCCGAGGGCACCATCCGCGCGACGGTCGACCGTTCGGCCCTCTCGGCCGTGCAGACGCCGCAGGGCTTTCCCCGGGGCGTGCTGCTCGCCGCCATGAGCGCCGCAGACCCCGCGGGCACCCCGACCGACGACGCCGAGATCGTCGCGGCCGCCGGACATCCGGTCGGGGTCATCCCCGGAGACCCGCTCGCGTTCAAGATCACGACCCCGTGGGACCTGCACCGGGCCGAGGCCCTCCTCGACGAGCGTGCCCGCACGGATGCCGCCGCGGTCGGCCAGCAGGCCGAGGCGCCGTCACCGCGGATCGGTTCGGGCCTCGACGTGCACGGGTACGACGATGCCTCGCCGCTCTGGCTCGCCGGCCTGCACTGGCCGGGGGAGCGCGGCCTCTCCGGGCACAGCGACGGCGACGCCGCCGTGCACGCCATCTGCGACGCGCTCTTGTCCGCGGCCGGCCTCGGCGACGTCGGCGGTGTCTTCGGCGTGGCCGACCCGCGTCTCGAAGGTGCGCACGGCGACGTGTTCCTCCGCGAAACCCTCCGCCGGGTCACCGCGGCCGGGTTCCGGGTCGGCAACGTCACCGTCCAGATCATCGGCAATCGCCCGAAGGTCGGCCCGCGCCGACTCGAGGCCGAGGAATACCTCAGCGGGATACTGTCCGCGCCGGTCAGCGTGTCCGCAACGACGACGGACCGGCTCGGTTTCACCGGGCGCGGCGAGGGCATCGCGGCCCTCGCGACGGCCCTCATCGTGCCCCTCATCCCGCTGCCGGAAACCGGCCCTGTTCTAAGCTGGGACGTGTGACGATCCAACTGTACGATTCCCGGGCCCAGGCCTTGCGCGACTTCATTCCGACGACCCCCGGTGCGGTCGGTATCTACGTGTGCGGGCCGACCGTGCAGTCGTCTCCGCACATCGGCCACCTGCGCAGCGCCCTGGTCTACGACCAGCTCCGGCGCTGGCTCACCTACCGCGGCTTCGACGTCACGTTCATCCGCAACGTCACCGACATCGACGACAAGATCCTCGCCAACGCGGCAGGCACCGCAGAGCAGTGGTGGGCGCTCGCCTACCGCTACGAACTCGAGTTCACGGCCGGGTACCAGCGCCTCGGCATCCTCGCCCCCACGTACGAGCCACGTGCGACGGCGAGCATCCAGCAGATGCAGGACCTGATCACCCGACTGATCGACCGCGGCCACGCGTACCCGGCGGCCGACGGCTCCGGCGACGTCTACTTCGACACCAACAGCTGGGCGGAGTACGGGGCGCTCACCCGCCAGGGTCGCGGCGACATGGAAGCGGCGGCGGACGCCGACCCGCGTGGCAAGAACGACCCGCGCGACTTCGCCCTTTGGAAGGGTCACAAGGCCGACGAACCGGCCTCGGCGTCCTGGCCATCCCCCTGGGGACCCGGCCGGCCCGGCTGGCACATCGAGTGCTCCGCGATGGCGAGCCGTTACCTCGGCGCGGGCTTCGACATCCACGGCGGCGGCCTCGACCTGCGGTTCCCGCACCATGAGAACGAACTCGCCCAGTCAACGGCGGCCGGCGACGCGTTCGCGAAGTACTGGATGCACAACGGCCTCGTGCATGTGCACGGCCAGAAGATGTCCAAGTCCCTCGGCAACTCCGTCTTTGCTGCCGAGCTGCTCGACCAGGCCAGGGCCATCGTCGTGCGCTACTACCTCGGAGCCGCGCACTACCGCTCCACGATCGACTACACCGACCACTCCCTTGCCGAGGCCGAAGCCGCCCTCGAACGCATCGAGAGCTTCCTCGACAGGGCCGACCGCCGCCTCGCCGAGACGCGTTTCGCCTCGAGCGGCGTCGAGCTCGTCCCCGACGAGTTCGCGGTCGCCATGGACGACGACCTCGCCGTGCCCCAGGCCCTCGCCGTGTTGCACGAGACCGTGCGCACCGGCAACGCGGCGCTCGACGCCGAAGACTTGCGCGCCGCCGCTGCCGCCCGTGGCCAGGTGCTCGCCATGAGCGAGGTCCTCGGCATCAACCCCCTGTCGCCCGGCTGGGCCGTCGCGACGGACGAACCAGCCATGGTCGCACTCACCGCCCTCGTCGAGCGCCTGCTCTCCGACCGGGAGACCGCCAGGGAAAGCCGCGACTACAAGGCCGCAGACCGTATCCGGGACGAGCTCGTCGCCGCCGGAATTACCATCGAAGACACCCCCTCGGGTGCGCATTGGAGTTTTGACTGATGAAGAACACAGACCGCAAGGCTCGCACCGGGTCCGTGCGCAAGGGCAGCCGCGGCCCCCAGGTCGGCTCAGGCGGACAGGGCCGCCAGGCCCTCGAGGGTAAGAAGCCCACGCCCAAGGCCGAAGACCGTCCGTACCACCCCGCCGGGAAGCGCAAGGCCGCCCAGGACCGCTTCGCAGCGGCCGGCGGTGGCCGCAGCCGCCCCACGACGGGTTCGCAGGGCGGGCAGCGCTCCACCGCCAACTCCGGCGGCGGTGGCACCTCCACCCGCAAGGCGAAGTCGATCGACGAGCATGAGATCGTCACCGGGCGCAACTCGGTGCTCGAGGCCCTGCGCGCGAAGATCCCCGCGAGCACCCTGTACATCGCAACCCGCATTGAAATGGATGACCGGGTCAAGGAGGTCCTGACCCTCGCGACGGGCCGCGGCATCCCCGTGCTCGAAGTGATGCGCCCGGAACTCGACCGCCTCGCCGGCCGCGACGCCGTGCACCAGGGCCTCGCGCTCAAGGTGCCCGCGTACGAGTACGCGCACCCGATGGAGCTCCTCGAGCTCACGATCAGCCGCGGCTTCAAGCCGTTGTTCGTCGCCCTCGACGGCATCACCGATCCCCGCAACCTGGGCGCCATCATCCGTTCGACCGCGGCATTCGGCGGCCACGGCGTGATCGTGCCCCAGCGCCGGTCGGTCGGCGTCACGGCTTCCGCGTGGAAGACTTCCGCCGGTGCGGCAGCGCGCACGCCCGTCGCCATGGCGAGCAACCTCACCCAGACGCTCAAGTCGCTCAAGGAGGTCGGTGTGCTTGTGATCGGCCTCGACGGCGGCGGAGACACCTCGCTGCCCGAGCTCGGCCTCGGCTTCGCGGAGCGCCCGATCGTCGTCGTCGTCGGCAGCGAGGGCAAGGGCCTGTCGCGCCTCGTCACCGAAACCTGCGACGCAATTGTCTCGATCCCGATCAGCGCGAGCACCGAGTCCCTCAACGCCGGCATCGCCGCGAGCGTCACGCTCTACGAGATCTCCCGCCTGCGCGCGGCAGCGAAGGTCGCCAAGGCCGTCAAGCTCGCCGCCGCCAAGGCAGCCGCCACCGCCTGACCCTTCACCGGGTCAGGGTTCGCCATGACGAAGGATGCCGCGGACCGCGGCATCCGGACGTCGCCCGACCGGACGTCTAGACCTTGAGGCGCCAGTCCTGGGCGTCGTCAGCGCTGGTATCGCCGGCGCCCGCGGCGACGTCGTCGTTCGTGACGTCGATCGGAAGCGTGATGGACCCGGTCGCGGGTTCGATCACGGTCGCCTCGTCGCGGCGGTGACGCAGGACATCCTGCACATAGGACGTGACCGCTTCGGCGAGCGGGATGTCCCTGGACTGGTTCTGGGCCATGTACCAGCGGTGGTCGAGCAGCTGGTGGAACACCTCTGCCGGCTCGAGCTTGCCCTTGAGGTCGCGCGGAATCGCGCGGATGACGGGTTCGAAGACCCGGACGACCCACTCGTGGGCGAGGGCTTCTTCGTCGCTCGCCGGGTCGCCGTATGCGAGGCGATAGGCGTCGAGGTCGTTGAGCAGGCGCCGGGCCTGGTTCTCCTCGGCGTCGAGGCCGGTCAGCCGCAGCAGGCGGCGCTGGTGGTGCCCCGCGTCAACGACCTTGGGCTGGATGCGCACGGTCGAGCCGGTCGCATCCGTCTTGATGGCGAGTTCCTCGATGTCGAAGCCGAGGTCGTTCAGGCGCTCGACGCGTTCGGTGATGCGCCAGCGCTCGGAACTCGCGAAGGATTCGGAGCCGGTCAGCTCGGTCCAGAGCAGCCGGTAGGCGTTCACGATGCCGTTGCTGACCCGGATCGGGTCGAGTTCGTCCGCGGCGCGGCCGCCGGCCTCGAGGTCCATCAGCTCGCCGGCGATGTTGACCCTGGCGATCTCGAGGTCGTTCTCGCGCTGGCCCTTGGACAGGCCTCCAGGGTAGAGCTGCCCGGTCTCCGCGTCGACGAGATAGGCGGCGAAGGCGCCGGCATCGCGGCGGAAGAGAGTGTTGGAGAGCGAGACGTCGCCCCAGAACAGGCCCGCCATGTGCACGCGCACGAGCAGCAGGGCGAGGGCGTCGACGAGGCGGGTCGCGGTCGTCGGTCGCAGCGTCTGCGAGTACAGGGCGCGGTAGGGGAGTGAGAACTTGAGGTGCCGGGTGACGAGGACCGAGTTCAGCGGCTCGCCGTCTTCGTTGGTGCGGTTCGTGATCACGGCGAGCGGCTCGACGCAGGGGATTTCGAGTCCCTGGAGGGTGCGGAGCATTTCGTACTCGCGCTTGGCCATCTCGCTCGTGGTTTCCTTGATCGCGACGACGCGACCGCTGAGGTGCGCGAACCGTACGAGGTGACGGGAGAGGCCCTTCGGCAGGGCGGCGATGTTCTCGTTCGGCCAGGCGTCCAGCGGCAGGTGCCAGGGCAGGTCGAGGAGGGCCGGGTCGGCCGTGGCCGAGGTGATGTTGACAGAACCGCTCATGGATTGAGCCTACCGGTGCGGGTTGGCGGCCGGTGCCGGATGCCCCGCGGACAGGGGCTGTCCCGGGTTGCCGGGACGCAGAACGGCCGGGCGGAATGAATCCGCC
>NZ_JASJXJ010000048.1:0-23828 GCF_035018685.1 Cryobacterium sp. RTC2.1 | reverse complement strand
ATCTCCCGGTCCGCCTCCCGGATCGCGTCATACACCTCGGGCAGGGACGGCTCCACAAGGCTCAGATGCCGGGGGTTCAGGTACGGGTCGGGAGGGGTCCCGGGCGGGGGTTCCGCCGTGCTTTCCGAACGAATAGTTGAGGGTTCTTCAGCTGTCATACCGGTCACTCTACGGAAGACCACCGACATTCCCGGGGCATCCGCCACCCCACAAATCACCTGTGGATAACCCGGTCAGAACCCCTTTGTTGAGGAGTGGCCGTCTCGGAAACCGGTAGTCTCGCCGACGTCGCGAGTGTGGTCGCCCAGGCGTCTGAGAGACTGTGCGGATGAATACTTCATCACCGGAGAACGGCTCGAGGGCGGGTGCCCTCGCCAACCGGGGAGTCCAGGCGGCGCTGGTGTCCGCGGTGCTGTTCGGTGCCGGGACACCGCTCGCCAAGATCCTCCTCGGCGAGGTCAGTCCGTGGATGCTGGCCGGCCTGCTGTACTGCGGCTCCGGGATCGGCCTCGGCCTGATCCGGGTCGTTCGCCGGTCGCCCCGGGTGCGGCTCAGCCGCGCCGAGTGGGTGCCGCTGTCGGGTGCGATCCTGTTCGGCGGGATCTTCGGCCCTGTGCTCCTGATGCTCGGCCTCTCGAACATGCCGGCCTCGGGCGCATCGCTGCTGCTGAACGCCGAAGGCGTCTTCACCGCACTCCTGGCCTGGTTCGTCTTCAAAGAGAATTTCGACCGGCGCATCGCCCTCGGAATGCTCGCGATCGTTGCCGGGGCCGTCATCCTGAGCGCTCCCGGCGGGGCGAACTTCGGAAGCGCCTGGCCGTCCCTCGCCATCCTCGGCGCGTGCCTCTGCTGGGGCCTCGACAACAACCTCACCCGAAAGATCGCACTGACGGATGCGACGTGGCTCGCCGCCGTCAAGGGTTCCGTCGCCGGCCCGGTCAACCTGGCGCTCGCCTTCCTCCTCGGTGCGCACCTCCCGGCAGCTGGAAACATCGCTGCGGCCCTCGTCGTGGGGTTCTTCGCCTACGGCATCAGCCTGGTTCTCTTCATCGTCGCAATGCGCCATGTGGGTACGGCGCGGGCCGGGGCGTACTTCTCGATCGCGCCATTCTTCGGCGCGGTGCTGGCCATCATTCTCGGTGACGCCGTGACGTGGCCTCTCGTCATCGCCGGCTTCCTGATGGCTGTCGGGATCTGGCTTCACCTCACCGAGCGCCACGAGCACGAGCACACGCACGAACCGATCACGCACGACCACTGGCACACTCACGATGAGCATCACCAGCACGACCATGCCGAGCCGGTCTCGCCGGGAACCTGGCACAAGCACGAACACACGCACCAAGCCATCACCCACACGCACGAGCACTACCCGGACATGCACCACCGGCACGAGCACTGAGCCTGACAGATTCCGATTCGGCCGTTTCTGCGGTCCCCCTCGCCGCGCTGAGCGTACCGTGAGGAGGGAGGGACCGTCGCGGCTTCGCCGAAGAAGCTGCACCCTTGACAACGATGTTGGCGGATCCACTCAACCAAGGAGGATACCGCTACGTCAATCCTGACTGTCCCAACGATTAAGACTGCACCACCAGCATCCGCTGCACCCGCCTCTCCGGCGCCGCCCCGCGCATCCGTTCGATATCGCCGCCTGTTCGAACCGACGAACCTCGGGTCCATGGAGCTCAAGAACCGATTCGCGATGGCGCCGATGGGGCCCCTCGGTTTCTCAGATGCGGAGGGCGGCTGGAATTCGCGCGGCATCGAGTACTACGTCGCGCGAGCCCGCGGCGGCGTCGGGCTCATCATCACGGGAATCACGCCCGTCACCAACCCGGCGGAGAAGTTTCCGAACGGCAGCGTGCCGATGCCGATGCGGAATCCCGGTGCGTTCCTCCGCACCAGCCGTGAACTCGTCGAGCGGGTGCACGCCTACGACGCCAAAATCATGCTGCAACTCGGCGCCGGCTTCGGTCGGGTCATCATGACCGCCTTCCTCCAGGGCGGCGCGCAGCCGGTCGCGCCGTCGCCGATCAAGCATCGGTGGTCAGAGGCCATCTGCCGCGAGATGACGGTCGAGGAGATCCACGCGACGGTGCGGAGCATGGGCGATTCCGCGGTGCTCGCCCAGCGCGCCGGGTTCGACGGCGTGCAGATCCATGCCGTGCACGAGGGGTACCTCCTCGACCAGTTCGCGACCTCCTTCTATAACCAGCGCACGGATGCGTACGGCGGAAGCCTCGACAACCGGTTGCGCTTCGCCCGCGAGATCGTCGACGAAATCAAGGAACGCTGCGGCGCCGACTACCCGGTCACGCTGCGATTCAGCCCCAAGTCGTTCGTGAAGGACTGGCGAGAGGGCGGCCTTCCCGGGGAGGACTTCGTCGAGAAGGGTCGCGACCTCCCGGAAGGTCTCGAGGCCGCGCGCCTCTTCGAGGAGTACGGATATGACGCCCTCGACATCGACGTGGGCACCTACGACTCCTGGTTCTGGAACCACCCGCCGATGTACCAGAAGAAGGGCCTCTACGTGCCCTTCGCCAAGGCGGTCAGCGATGCGGTCGGCATCACGGTCATCTGCGCCGGCCGGATGGACGACCCGGACATCGCGCTCGCCGCGGTCGAGGACGGCGCGACGGACCTCGTCTCGCTCGGCCGCCCACTTCTGGCCGACGCCGACTACGTCAACAAGCTGCACAGCGGGCACCAGAACCTGATCCGCCCGTGCCTCTCCTGCCAGGAGGGGTGCATGGGCCGGATCGAAGCGTTCGCCGCCATCAACTGCGCGGTCAACCCCCAGTGCGGACGCGAAGCCGAATGGCGCCTGCACCCGGCGCTCCGGGCCAAGAACGTGATGATCGTCGGCGGCGGGGTCGCCGGCTGCGAGGCGGCCAGGGTGCTCGCGTTGCGCGGGCACGTGCCCGTCATCTATGAGGCCTCCGCTGCCCTCGGCGGAAACCTGATTCCGGGAGGTGTCCCCGATTTCAAGGAGGACGACCTCGCGCTGATCCGCTGGTACGAGGCCACGCTCGCCGAGCTCGGAGTCGAGGTGCACCTGAATGCGCCGGTCGACGAGACGATGATCGAGGCATCCGCCGCGGACGAGATCATCGTCGCCACCGGTTCGGTGCCACGGCTCTTCGCGCTGCCGGGCGGCGTGCCGGTGTTCTCGGCCGCCGACGTGCTCGAGGGCGTCTCGGACCCGGGCGCGACAACCGTGATCGTCGGAGGCGGCCTCGTCGGGTGCGAGCTCGCCCTGCACCTCGCCGACCACGGGGTGAACGTCACGATCGTCGAGCAGGCCGAGGACATCCTCGACGTGTCCGGGCCGCTGTGCGAGGCGAACCACATGATGCTGCACGAACTCATTCCGTTCAAGGGCATCGCGACGGTGACGTCGGCCACGGTGCTGCGTGCGACACCGCAGGGCGTCGTCGTGGTCGTCGGCGGCATCGAGCGGGAGATCGCGAGCGAATCGGTGATCCTCTCGGTCGGCTACGCCTCGAACAACACGCTGTACCGGAGCATTCTCGATTCCGGCAAGGAGATCCACCTCCTCGGCGATGCCCGCAGGGTGTCGAACATCATGTACGGGATCTGGGACGCCTTCGAAGTCGCCTCCGGCCTGTAGGCGGCGACCTTCGCGCACCGAGCGCGGGTGTTGCGCCGTTCCGCTGGTGGTGCGCCACCCGCGTTGCGGCGGAGCACCCGCGCTCGGTGCGTCCGGCACGCCCGCGGCACTGTCCTAGCCATTCCTGTGGAACACTAGTATGGTAGTAGTCAAAGCAACCAGGGACCATCCGTCTCGGGACGAGCTCCATCCCCAGGAAGGTGGCGACAATGACCGTCGCACACGCACCAGCACAACCCAAAGCACACGCCGGCACGTACAAGCTCGTCCCGGAGAATAAGGGCAAGACGCTCGAGCAGATCCAGGTCGAACTGACAACGGCGGGAGCCAAGAACTGATGCTGATGCTCACGACCGAAACCATGCAGAACCTCGCCGCGTTCGAATCGGCCGGTATCACCGTGCCGCACTTCGACCGCGCCGCGGTCACGCGAGCCACCACGGCGAACCCGGCCTGGATCCACTTCGGCGGCGGGAACCTGTTCCGCTGCCTGCACGCCTCGCTGCAGCAGCGACTGCTCAACGCCGGTGAGAGCGAGACCGGAATCGTCGTCGTCGACACCTACGACGACGAACTGATCGAGACGATCTACCAGGGTCGCGACAACCTCTCTTTGACCGTCGTGATGAAGGCGAACGGGGACATCGAAAAGGAACTGATCGCGAGCATCACCGAGAGCCAGTACCTCGCGGAGTCGAACCCGGCCGGCACCGCGCGGGTCAGGGCGATCTTCGCGAACCCGAGCCTGCAGCTCGCCACGGTCACGATCACCGAGAAGGGCTACAACCTGAAGGGCCCGGACGGCGAACTTTCCGGGCTCGTGCTGGGGGACATCGAGGCGGGCCCGGACCACGCGCGGCACACCATGGCGCACCTGGCCTCGCTTCTCCTCGAGCGCCACCGGGCCGGCGCGACCCCGATCGCGATGGTCAGCACCGACAACTTCTCGCACAACGGCGAGAAGCTCCGCGACGCGATCCTCGTGGTCGCCCGGGCCTGGAAGGACAGGGGCTTCGTCGACGACGGGTACCTCGGCTACCTCACCGACCCGGCGAAGGTCGCATTCCCCTGGAGCATGATCGACCGGATCACGCCGGGCCCGTCGGCCTCCGTCGCCGGCGAGCTGCAGGCAGCGGGATTCGGCGACACCGAGATCCTCGTCACGCAGAAGCACACGACGACGGCGCCCTTCGTGAACACCGAGGAAGTCAACTACCTCGTCGTCGAGGACACCTTCCCGAACGGCCGTCCGCCGCTCGAGAAGGCCGGCGTGTACTTCACCGACCGCGACACCGTCAACAAGGTCGAACGCATGAAGGTGTGCACCTGCCTCAACCCGCTGCACACGGCCATGGCGATCTACGGATGCCTGCTGGGCTTCACGTCGATCGCCGACGAGACCGCAGACGCCGACATTTCGGCCCTGATCACGGGGATCGGCTACCGCGAGGGGCTCCCCGTCGTGACGAACCCCGGCATCATCGACCCGAAGAGCTTCCTCGACCAGGTCGTGGGGGAACGGCTGCCGAACAAGCGCATCCCGGACACCCCGCAGAGGATCGCCTCCGACACCTCGCAGAAGGTCGGCATCCGCTTCGGCGAGACGATCAAGCTCTACCGGAACACTGGCGCCGCCGACGATCTGACGTTCATTCCGCTCGCCATCGCCGGCTGGTGCCGCTACCTGCTCGCACTCGACGACGGGGGAGAGCCGTTCGAGCTGAGCCCGGACCCGATGAACGAGCACCTGCGCCGGTACGTGAGTGACATCAGGCTCGGGGACCCGGCAAGCGTCGGCCGGCGGCTGCATCCGATCCTCTCCAACCGGGACATCTTCGGGCTGAACCTGTACGACACCGGACTCGGTGCGCGGATCGAGGGGTACGTCGAAGAACTCGTCGCGGGCCCCGGGGCGGTTCGCAGCACGCTGCACAAGTACGCGAGCACCACAAGCAACAGCACCACAAGCAACAGCACCACAAGCAACACAGAGGAGACAGCATCATGCAAATGACATTCCGGTGGTTCGGACCCGACGACGACAAGATCACGCTCGGGCAGGTCCGGCAGATTCCGGGCGTCGAAGGTGTCGTCGGCGCCCTCTACGACGTCCCGGTCGGCGAGGTCTGGCCCAAAGCCAAGATCGCCCAGCTGAAAGCACAGATCGAGGAAGCCGGGATGAGCCTCGAGGTGATCGAGAGCGTCAACATCCACGACGACATCAAGATCGGGCTCCCGAGCCGCGACGCGTACATCGAGAACTACAAGGAGACCATCAGGAACCTCTCCGAGTTCGGTATCAAGGTCATCTGCTACAACTTCATGCCGGTCTTCGACTGGGTGCGCACCGAGCTGGCCAGGACGCTTCCCGACGGTTCGACGACGATGGCCTATGACCAGTCCATCGTCGACACCATGGACCCAGAGGGCATGGCTGCATCGGTCGAGGGCGACTCGAACGGATACGTCATGCCGGGCTGGGAGCCCGAGCGCATGAAGGGCCTCAAGGCCCTGTTCGCCCAGTACGCGGATGTCGACGAGAAGAAGCTCTCCGACAACCTGCGGTACTTCCTCGAGGCGATCATCCCGACCTGCGAGAAGTACGACATCAAGATGGCCATCCACCCGGACGACCCGCCCCGGCCGATCTTCGGCCTCCCCAGGATCGTGAAGAACTTCGACGACCTCATGGCCATCGTCGAAATGGTCGACAGCCCACACAACGCGCTGACCCTCTGCACCGGCAGCCTCGGTGAGAATCCGGAAAACGACGTTCCCGCGCTCATCCGCTATTTCGCCGGTCGCGACCGGGTGCCGTTCGCCCACGTGCGCAACATCAAGCACCTCGGCAACGACAACTTCGAGGAGGCCGCGCACCTTTCGGAGATGGGTTCGCTCGACATCTACGAGATCATGAAGGCCTTCCACGACGTCGGCTTCGACGGGTACATCCGTCCGGACCACGGCCGGATGATCTGGGGCGAGACCGGGCGCCCGGGCTATGGCCTGTACGACCGTGCGCTCGGAATCGCGTACCTCAACGGGCTGTGGGAAGCCATCGACAAGGCCTCCAGGGCCTGAGCCGCCCGGTTGGGGGGCCCGGACTTCCGGGCCCCACCTGACTGCGCCGTACCATGCAAGAACACCAGCGCCTCATACTAGAAAGATGACGATGGATTCGGGAGCGTTTCGGGCCAGGCCCGCGACCACACGGCGCAACGCCCGCACGCACGCCCTCGAGATCATCCGCCAGAAGATCATCACGCTCGACCTGGCCCCCGGCACCCGGCTGTCCGAGAACGAGCTCGCCGGCCAGCTCGGGCTGTCCCGCACCCCGATCCGCGAGAGCCTCATCCTCCTCGCCGAGGAGCAGCTCGTCTTCGTGGTCCCTCAGGTCGGAACGCTCGTCGCGCCGATCCTGCTCTCCGAGATCGAGACGGCCCAGTTCGTGCGGGAATCCCTCGAGCTCGCTGCCCTGAACGAGTCGGTCGCCCGCGCGACGCCCGACGACATCGCCGAACTGAACGCGATCATCGACGCTCAGCGGATCGCGGACAGCCGCAAGACCCAGTCCGGCTTCTTCACCCTCGACGAGGAGTTCCACGCGACCCTGATGGGCATCAGCGGCCACGGCTCCGCCTGGCGGACCGTCGCCCAGGCCAAGGCGCACCTCGACAGGGCCCGGCACCTGTCGTTGTCCTTCACCGGGATGAGCGTGTTGATCGACCAGCATCAGGTCATCACCGACTCGCTCGCGGCGGGCGATGGGGATGCGGCCGCGAGCGCCATGCGGGAGCACCTGCGCCGTGTCTTCAACGACATTGCCGCAGTGCGGCAGACCAACCCGGAGCTGTTCACCCTCGACCCGTCCCAGTAGGTGCGCGGGACGCCGGCCAGGTGGCACGCCGGGTCGCCAGGGGCATCCGCTGCCCGGTCGCATAGACTCGCGTCTATGCGAACAGACCTTGCCGGCCCCGATCCGGACGCGCTGCGGCCGCTCGACCGCGCGGCCGCCGAGGACATCGCCCGGGGCCTGCGCGCGATGGCCGACCCGACCCGGGTGCAGTTGCTCGGCATGATCGTCGGCCGGCCGGACGGCCGCGCACTCGTCGGCGAACTCGCCACGGCACTCGGACTGAGCCAGCCGACCGTCAGCCATCACATGCGCATCATGACCGAGGAAGGCCTGCTCGCCCGGGATCAGGTCGGGCGTCAGGTCTGGTATTCGGTCGTGCCCGAGCGGGTCGGCGACGTTCTCGAGACGACCAGGAGCGACACCGACCCGATCGCGGCCGTCGTGGCCGCGCCCGTGCTGGCGCGCATCACGGACGACCTCGCGACCCGGTTCCGGGGCACGTTCTCGCACGAAACCGTCGGCCGATACGTGCGGGAGAGCTACGAACTCCTCGCCCGGCAGGCGAAGATCACCCGCTATCTTCCCTCGTTCACGGCGCGCTTCGCCGGCGACCGACTGCAGTCGCTGGCCGCGGTGGATGGCCGGAATGCGACGAACGGTCTCTTCGCGACGGACGCGTCCGACGCGTCGGGCGCGTCGGGCATTCCGGGTTCTCCAGGCTCTCCGGACGTTCCCGACGTTCCGGACGTTCCGGACGTGCTGTTCGTCTGCGTTCAGAACGCAGGACGATCCCAGCTCGCCTCGGCCATTCTGCGGTCGCTCGCGGGGGATCGCGTGCGGGTCCTGACGGCAGGGTCGGCTCCGGCCGGCCGGGTCAATCCGATGGTCGTCGCCGCGCTCGACGAGATCGGCGTTCCCCTCGCGGGCGAGTACCCCAAGCCATTGACGGACGAGGTCGTCCGGGCGGCGGACTACGTGATCACGATGGGCTGCGGCGACGCGTGCCCGGTCTATCCCGGCCGCACGTACCTCGACTGGGACCTCGCCGACCCCGTCGGACTCCCGATGGAGGGCGTCCGGGCGATTCGCGACGAGATCGAGGCGCGGGTCAGGACCCTTCTCGGCGACCTCGACCGGATGCGGCTGCCCACGACCTGAGTGTGCCCTCCGAGATGTACCTTTTCCGGTCGAGAGCCACCGGCAGAACGGGAACACTCGACCGGAACGGTGCATCTCGACCGTCCATCTCACGGTGGCAGCATGCGGCAGGCCACATGGAACAATGACGTATGACCGTGCGGGCTTCGAGGTGGCTGATCGTACTTGCGGCCGTGTGCTTCGGGACGACGGGCACCGCTCAGGCCCTCGGCGCCCTCGGCGGTGCCCAGGCGAGTGCGACGTCTCTCGGCGCGGCCCGCATCGTGTTCGGCGGCGCGCTCTTGACGATCCTCGCGTTCGCGGTGGCGCTCGCTGAGCGCCGGAGGCGGTCGGCCGGGGCCGGGGCCGACCGCGACGGCGACAGCGACCGCGAGCTGGGGCGCGTCCGCGGCCGGCTGCGCGGCTCGAGCGGGGCGCTCGTGCTCCTCGGGGCTGCGGGCGTTGCCGCGTACCAGCCGGCTTTCTTCACCGGGACCGCGCAGAACGGGGTCGCGGTCGGCACCCTCGTCGCGCTCGGATCCGCTCCCGTGCTGACGGGACTGCTCGAGTGGGGCTGGTTCCGCAGGCCCCCGGGCATCCGCTGGGCGTGTGCGACGTTCGTTGCGGCGACGGGGGTGGCAGCGCTCTCCGGGCTCTACAGCGGGGGAGGCGGTCCCGTGACGGCGCTCGGGATCGCGGGCTCACTCGGTGCGGCCGCGTCCTACGCCGTGTACACGCTGAGCACCAAGCTGCTCCTCGATCGCGGCTGGTCGCCCACCACAGCCATGGGCGCCACCTTCGGTGCGGCCGCCGTGCTGATGCTGCCCATGCTTCTCGCAAGCAATCCGGCCTGGCTCGCCCAACCGGCCGGGCTGGCGACGGCCGCGTGGCTCGCGGTCGTGACGACGGCCCTCGCATACACCCTGTTCGCCCGCGGATTGCGGGGCCTCCCGGCCTCGCAGGTATCGACACTCACGCTTGTCGAACCCGTGACGGCGACCGCACTCGGAATCTTTCTGCTGCACGAGGACTTCACTCCCGCGACCATCTGCGGCATCCTGCTGCTTGTGACGGGACTCGCGATCCTTACGGTGCCCCGGCGGATGCCGGTGCGGGCCGGGTGAGGTCCCTGCCGTACTCGAGCCGCAGTTCCAGTTCGTTCATGACCAGGGCGGCGAGGTCGCCCAGGGTCTCGATCTCGGCATCCGTCACGGTTCTCGGCTCGAAGTCGAGCACGCACAGCGTGCCGAGGTTGAATCCGTCCCGGGTGCGCAGCGGAACGCCCGCGTAGAACTGCAGGCCGAAACCACCGGAGACCAGGGGATTCGCGAGGGCGCGGACATCCGTGCGCGCATCCTCGATCACCCAGGGCCTGTCCTGCATGATCGCCGAGGCGCACAGGCCAGGGTCTCGGGAGATCTGTTCGAGGTCTAGCCCGGCATGGGACTTGAACCAGATCCGGTCCTGGTCGACGATGCTCATGATGGAGATCGGCACCGAGAAGATCCTGGCGGCGAGTGCCGTGATCCGGTCGAAGGTTCCGTCCGGAGGCGTGTCGAGGATCTGCAGGCGCGCGACCGCAGCCATCCGCCCTGCTTCGTCCGTCACGAGGGGACTGGTTTCCTCGCCCCGGTGCCTGCCCGTCTCCGTGATCACGGCCTGGCGGAGCGCGAGCACCACCTCGCCGATGTCCGGCCGGTCGGCGGGGTCCCTGGCGAGCATGGTGGACAGCAGGTCGCGCCAGGCCGGCGATATCGACGCCGGGATCACCGGATCGCGCAGGAGTCGGGCGACGGCCGCCGGAACCGGCTGGCCGGGAAAGGCGAGTTCCCGGGTGAAACACTCGAGGAGCACCAGTCCGAGAGCGTAGATGTCACTCGGCGGTCCCACTTCCTCGCCTCTGGCCTGCTCCGGGCTGAGGTACGCCGCCGTTCCCGACGTCATGCCGCCGTTGGTCAGGCGCTCACTCGCCGGGGACAGCGCGATGCCGAAGTCGGTGAGCTTGGCGCGCGCCCGGAACCGGCTGCTGTACTGGGCGAGGAGGATGTTCGCCGGCTTGATGTCCCGATGCACGATGCCTCGCCCGTGGATATACTCGAGGCCCTCAGCCAGGTCATAGCCGACCTGGGAGATGTTCCGCACCGACAGCGGACCTTCGAGGAGTCGCTCCCGGAGGTCGACGCCGTCGATGAGCTCCATCACCAGGAAGATCTGGCGTCGGTCGGGCGTGGCCCGGTGCACACCGACGTCGAAGAGCGTCACGAGGCTATGGTGACTGAGGCTTGCAAGCACGTTGATCTCGGCCTGCTGGCGCTGGATGTCGTCCTGTTCGATGGCGACGGTCGTGAACACCTTGATCGCGACATCCCGGCCGAGCCTGTTGTCGGCGGCCCGGTAGACGGACGCCATGCCGCCGCGTCCGATCAGCTCCTTGAGCTGGTAACGGTGGCCAAGAAGCCCTGTGGGTTTCGCGGTCATCTGACCCTGTCAGTGTCGAGGTTTCGGTTCGCCGGGATATCCCGAACCTGGAAAATTCAGATCAGCGGGTCGCGCTCGGTCGTCTGCCGGGTGATCTGTTCACCGCTGGCAGGATCGACGGCGGACCGAGTCGTTGAAACGGACTGTCGCCGCCGCGTGATCAGCACGATGCCGAGGATGACTCCGACAAGTCCGGCGAGCATCAGGATGTAACCGATCGTCTTCAGGTCGATTCCCGCGACCTGGAGATCGACGGCGAATGCAAGGATCGCTCCCACGACAAGGAGGAAGATTCCGGCGCCAATGCTCATCGTGTTGTCCATTCTTCGGGATGCGGCGAGGCCGAGTCCGAGCGATCCGGTGTCGTACAGTTGCATCAGATTAGCCTAGGTACGCCGAAAAGAGAACCGGTGGGCGCGCTCAGAATCCACGGTCCGCCGGCAGTCCGGCGGGTCCGGACGAGGCGGGGGCACTCGTCAGGACCTCGGGGAGGACGCTGCCGATCCAGCTTTCCGCGGTCCACCCCGTGAGCGGCGAACCGGTGACGACGATCGTGCCGGTATTGCTGAGCGGATTGTCCGACACGTAGCCGGCGTGGAGGTTGCTGCAGGAGTACCCCGTCCAGGCGCGCAGGATCGCTCCGTGGCTGACGAAGGCGACGGTCTCGTGCCCGAGATCGTCGGCCTCCGTCACGACCCGGTCGAACCGGGCGAAGGTGTCCCTGCCGGCCTCTCCTCCGGGCATCACGGTGTCGAGGTCGCCGTTCGCCCAGGCCAGGAACGTCGTGCAATAGGCGTCAACGGCGGCCCGGTCGTGGCGGCCCTCGAGGTGGCCGGCTGCGACCTCGCGGATGTCCTCGCGGACGCGGGCCTCGAGTCCCCGTGCCGCCGCGAGCGGTGCCGCGGTCTGCTGGGTGCGTACGAGGGTGGAGACGTAGAGGGCGTCGATCGTCACCGATTCGAGGGCGGCCACGAGATTCCCGGCCTGCTCACGGCCGAGCGGCGTGAGGTCGGCGCCGGGGTGCGCGGTATCGAGGAGACCACCGACGTTGGACACCGTCTGGCCGTGCCGGATCAGGATGAGGCGCATGGTTACCTTTCGGGACGCCCGGTCGTCGGGCATCCGGTTCTAGGATGCCCAACGATCGGCCCTCGCAGAAATCAGACGGTGAGAGGAGTCAGCCAGGTCAGCTCCGATCCCTCGCCCTCGATCAGGTCGCCGAGGGCTGCGTTGAACACGGCCCCGTAGGCCGCCGTGATGTGCGCCTGGAACGCTTCGGCGTCGCGGTACACCTCGTACACGAAGAACTCGAGCGGGTCCGAAACGCGGCGGTGCGGGTCGAAGGTCACGTTGCCCGGCTCCCGGCGAACGTCGACGGTCAGGCCGGCGAGGAGCGCGGCCACCTCGTCCCCGCGGCCGGGGAGGGCGGTGAATTCGGCGTACAGGGCGACGGGCTCGCCGGGATGCGTGGGCGGTGTGATGGTCATGCCTTCCTGGCCCCGGTCATGATCGCGACGGCATCCGTCATCGAGTGCGACTGCGGCGTGATCGTCGCGGCGCACTTGCCGAGGCGCTGGATGTGGATACGGTCGGCGACCTCGAACACATGCGGCATGTTGTGGCTGATCAGGATGACCGGGATGCCCCGGTCGCGGAGGTTCTTGACCAGCTGGAGCACCTGGTTCGACTCGCGGACGCCGAGGGCCGCCGTCGGTTCGTCGAGGACGACGACCTTGGAACCGAATGCCGCCGCGCGCGCGACGGCGACCGCCTGGCGCTGACCGCCGGAGAGGTTCTCGACCGCGACGGTGACGTCCTGCAGGGTGCTGATGCCGAGGTCGGCCAGCTCCTGCCGCGCACGCTTCCGCATGCCCTTCTTGTCGACCATGCGGAACACCGAACCGAGCAGGCCCGCACGCCGCAGTTCACGGCCGAGGAAGAGGTTCGAGGCCACGTCGAGGGCAGGGGATACGGCGAGGGTCTGGTAGACCGTCTCGATGCCGGCGGCGTGCGCGTCCTGGGGCCGCTTGAACTGCACGGGCTTCCCGTCGAGGGTGATCTCGCCCTCATCGGCGACTTCGGCGCCGGTCAGGCACTTGATCAGGGTGGACTTGCCCGCACCGTTGTCGCCGATGATCGCGAGGACCTCGCCGGGGTAGAGCTCGAGGCTGACCCCGTCGAGGCCGACGACGCGGCCGTAGGTCTTGACGAGCTTCGTTGCCGTGAGGATCGGCTCTCGGACCACGGACGGTCCTGCGGCCGACGATGTGCTGCCATCGAGGAGGGTCATTTGCGTACCTTTCGAATCCACTGGTCGACGGAGACAGCAAGGACGATGAGCACGCCGACCGCGAAGGTCTGCCAGAGCACATCGAGTCCGGCGAGGGAGAGCCCGTTGCGGAAGACGCCGACGATGAGGGCGCCGAGCAGGGTGCCCCAGATCGTTCCGCGGCCGCCGAAGAGGCTCGTGCCGCCGATGACGACGGCGGTGATCGAGTCGAGGTTGAGGTCGGTGCCCGCGTTCGGCGAGGCCGCGTTACTGCGGCCGATCTGGATCCAGGCGCCGATCGCGAGAATCGCCCCGGCGGCGAGGTAGACGCTCATGAGTACCCGGCTGACGCTGATGCCGGCCAGGCGGGCAGCCTCCTTGTCGTCGCCGACGGCGTAGACGTGCCTGCCCCATGCGGTCTGGGAGAGGATGAAGGCGATCACGACGTAGAGGACGAGCATCATCAGCACGCCCATCGTGAAGTTGACCCCGCCAATGGAGAACGTGGTCCCCGTCCAGGTGAGGAGGTCGGGCATGTCGCCGCCGCGGACCGTCGCGCCGTTCGAGTACAGCAGCGTGAGCGCCACGAAGACGTTGAGGGTGCCGAGGGTGACGATGAACGGGGGAAGCCGCAGCCGCGTCACGAGGAAGCCGTTCAAGGCGCCGGCCGCGAGTGCGACGAGGAGCCCCGCGAGCAGGCCCACGACCGGCGAGACGCCGTTCTGCACCGTGAACTGGGCGATCACCATCGAGCTGAGCACCATCACAGCGCCGACGGAAAGGTCGATGCCCGCGGTGAGGATGATCAGGGTCTGGGCGATGGCGAGGGTGCCGACGACGGCGACCTGCTGTGTGATCAGCGAGAGGTTGGCCGGGTTGAGGAACCGCTCGTTGAGCATCCCGAACACGATGATCGCGATGACGAGCACGACGGCCGGGCTGATCGCCGGGTAGCGGTGCATGAGGCCGCGCAGCCGGCTGAGGGGAGTGGTGCGGTCGAGGAATTCCTCGGCCAGGTCATGCGGGCCCGTTGCCGGGTTCGCGGTTTGGGTGGGCTGGGTCACGATGGGCTCCGGTTTCCTAAACGCCTACAGGGAAGCCCCGTGGGATGCCGGAATCGATTCTCGGCACCCCACGGGAGCGGTAGCGGCTCTGGCTAGCCCCAGCAGATGCCGGATGCCTTCGTCGTGTCGATCGAGTCGACCCCGGTCTGCGGGGCGTCGGTCACGAGCGCGACACCGGTGTTGTAGAAGTCGAGGCCGGGGCTCGTGGTCGGCTTCGCACCCTTGTTGATCAGGTCGACGATCGCCTGCACGCCGAGTTCGGCCATCTTGACCGGGTACTGCTGGGCGGTCGCACCGATGATGCCGTCCTTGACCTGCTTGACGCCCGCGCAGCCGCCGTCGATCGAGACGACGATCATGTCGGTCTTGCCCGCCGCCTTGAACGCCTGGTAGGCGCCGTAAGCTGCGGGTTCGTTGATCGTGTAGACGACGTTGATGTTCGGGTTCTTGCTCAGGAGCGTCTCGGCCGCGGTGCGGCCGCCGTCCTCCGCGCCGTTCGTGGGCTCGTTGCCGACGATCTCGTAGTCGCCGCCGCTGTACGTTCCGGTCTTGGCTTCGTCACCGTTCTTGGCCTTGTCGGCCGTGTTGATGCCCATCCCGTCCAGGAAGCCCTGGTCGCGGTTGACGTCGACCGAGACGATCTTGTCGCCGAAGAGGTCGAGCATCGCGATGGTGGCCTTCTGGCCGGCGAGCTTTGCAGCGGTCCACTTGCCGATGTCCTGGCCGGCGAGGTAGTTGTCCGTCGCGAAGGTGATGTCGACGGAATCCTTGTTCGTCGGCGGCGTGTCCAGTGCGATCACGAAGAGGCCGGCGGCGCGGGCCTTGACGAGCGCGTCCTCGACGCTGGGGCCGGTCGGGGTGATCAGGATGCCCTTGTCGCCCTTGGAGATGGCGTTCTCGACGGCGGTGATCTGGCTCGCCTCGTCGCCGTCTGCCTTGCCGGCAGCGAGAGTGAGGGTGACGCCGGCCGCGTCTGCGGCCTTCTTGGCGCCGTCTTCCATTGCGACGAAGAAGGGGTTGGTGGTGGTCTTGACGATGAGCGAGACGCCGATCGGGCCGGAGGTGGCCCCCGTGGTAGAACTGCTCGAGGCGTTCGAGGAACAACCGGCGAAGCCGATCGTGGCGAGCGTGGCGACCGAAGCGGCGGCAATCATCCGCGTGACGGTGGATTGTGTGGTGGTGCGATTCATCTTTGAATCTCCTCTTGCTAGGGGGGAGGGTGCTCCCTGACAACGATGTCAGTGATCATCTTCAGCGGTGAATGTAATAAGGTCAAGTGCAATCGTGAGGCGGAGACCAAACTGTGACATCGATGTCAGGACCGGAAGACTGGGCGGCGAGCCCGGTGGACGTCGTCGACCCGCGTGCCCGCCCCACGATGAAGAACGTTGCAGCGCTCGCCAGGGTCGGCGTGAAGACCGTCTCCCGGGTGATCAACGGTGAACCGAATGTGTCGCCCGCCACCATCGCCCGGGTGCGTGCCGCGGCCGAGAGCCTGGACTTCCACCCCGACCTGCATGCGGGCAACCTGCGCAGGGCCGACGGCCGCAGCAGCACCCTCGGCCTGCTCGTCGGCAGCGTCGGCAACCCGTTCTCCGGCGCGATGCACCGCGCCGTCGAGGACGCGGCCAACGCCCGCGGCGTCGCGGTCTTCGCGTCGAGCCTCGACGACGACCCCGACCGTGAAGAAGTCGCGGTGTCCGCGTTCCTGCGCCGTCGCGTCGACGGCCTCATCCTCACGACCGTGTCGAAGAGCCAGAGCTACCTCCTGCCCGAGTTGCGCCGCGGCACTCCCGTCGTCTTCGTCGACCGCGAGCCGGCCGGCGTCGAAGCGGATGTCGTCGTGAGCGACAACGCGGCGGGTGCGGCGGCCGCGACGCGGCATCTGCTCTCGTACGGGCACAGGCGGATCGCCTTCCTCGGCGACCGGGCCGACATCCAGACGGCGCAGGAACGCCGCCGCGGGTTCCTCGAAGAACTCGGGCGGGCCGGGGTCGCGACCGCGGACATCCCGGTCATCACCGGCCTGCACGACGAGGACGCCGCGAACCGCGCGCTGATCGCGTTGCTCGAGTCGGAGCATCCGCCGACCGCCGTGTTCAGCAGCCAGAACCTCATCACCATCGGCGCGGTGCGCGGCCTGCGCGAGCGGGGCGCACACCACACGGTTGCGCTCGTCGGCTTCGATGACGTGCCTCTTGCCGACCTGCTCGAACCGGGCGTCACGGTCGTCGCGCAGAACCCGCACGAGATCGGCCGGCTCGCTGCCGCACGGATCTTTGCCCGACTCGACGGAGACCGCTCCGCCGGGAGAACCTATGTTGTACCAACCGAGCTGATCACTCGCGGATCAGGGGAGATGAGACCGAAATGACAGAAAACCAGACAGCGCCAGACACAGAGACTGCGGGTGCTGGGGCGACCCGCCCGCGCGTCGTCGTCGTCGGCGACGCGCTCATCGACGAGATGCGCGAACCCGATTCAGTGCAGGAGTTCCCCGGTGGGGCGGCGCTCAACGTCGCCGTCGGCCTCGCCATCCTCGGCGTGCCGACGACCCTGATCGCGATGGTCGGCGACGACGCAGACGGCGCCGTGCTCCGGGACTTCATCGCCAGCTACGACGTGGAGCTGATCGCGACGCCCGGACCCTTCGGGAGCTCCCGGGCGACGTCGGACCGCACCGACGGTGAGCCGAGATACGCCTTCAACGAAGCCGCGCAGAAGCGGCGCATCGAATTCGGTCCCCGGGAGCGCGCCGCCCTCGATGCCGCGCCGCTCGTCGTCGTCAGCTGCTTCCCGTTCGACGACACCGCGCAGACGGATGAGTTCCTCGCCGCGGTCGGCGACGGCGAGCACCGCCTCGTGATCGACCCGAATCCGCGGGCAGGGATGCTGCACGACAAGGCCCGCTTCGTGGAGAACTTCGAGCGCGCCGCAGCGAGCAGCCTGCTGACCAAGGTCGGCGACGAGGACGCGGAGCTCCTCTACGGCAGCAGCCTCGAGGAGTTGCGCGAGCGCCTCGTCGCGAGCGGAACGCACCACGTGCTCGCGACCGCTGGCCGCGCAGGGGCCTCGATCAAGACCGACGACGGCCTGCTCGTGAGCGAGCCGATCGCGTCCTTGCCCGGCGCGGTCGTCGACACCATGGGCGGCGGCGACGCGACCCTGGCGTCGAGCGTGCAGAGTTTCCTCAGCGACGGCGTCCCGACGGATGCCGCAGGCTGGCAACATCTGCTCGCGAGCGCCATGCGCATCGCGGCCGCGACCTGCCGCTCGGAGGGAGCCCTGCTCCGCGTGCCGCCCGCCCTCTGAGCCGCGCCGCCGAGCGGCCGTGAGGTGTCGCAGATCGACGTTCCCGGGGCTCAGGAACCTCGATATGCGACACGTCAGCGCGTGGGTGGCGGGCCTCGTGAGGTGTCGCAGTTCGACGTTCCCAAGGCTCAGGAACGTCGATATGCGACACTTCAGGGCGTGCGGGGGTCGTTCAGGCGGGGTCGACGGCCGTGAGGAGCGGGATCTTGGGTTCGCGGCCGTCGCCGGAGGACTTGCCGGTCAGGCGCCGCCCGATCCACGGCAACACGTAGCCGCGGTAGTAAGCCGCGGTGCGCATCCGCTGGGCCGGAGGGGCCGCAGGGGCCCCCGACGCATCCGTCGCCGACCACTCCGCAGGAACCGGTACGCCGAGAGCCGTGAGCACATTGGACGCGATCAGGGTGTGCCCGCTCGCGTTCAGGTGCAGCTTGTCCGCCGACCAGTACCGGGTATCGGTGAGCCGGGCATCCGCCCAGTTCTCGACGAGCGTGACGCCGGGCCGGGTGAAGGCCGCGCGGGCGGCGTCGGCAAGCTGGTCGCCGCGGCGCTGCATGAGCGCACCGAGGGGGAGCTGCTTCGAGGGGTTGCCGCCGCTCAGCACGAGCATGTGCGCGCCGTGCGCAAGCCCGGCCTCGACGACCTCGCTCATCAGCCCGACCACGCGCGAAATCTCCACGCGCGGGCGCATCATGTCGTTGCCGCCGCCGCAGATGGACAGCAGGTCGGGCGCCTGGACGAGCGCGGGTTCGAGCTGTTCGGCGACGATCGGGCCGAGCAACCGGCCGCGCACGGCGAGGTTCGCGTACGAGACCGGGGCAGCGGATGCCGCGGCGAGCCCGAGCGCGACGAGGTCGGCCCAGCCGCGCAACCGCCCGTCGGGGAGTTCGTCGCCGACCCCCTCGGTGAAGCTGTCGCCCATGGCGATGAAGCGCTGGTACATCCGACCCCCTGTTGCTGCGGGCGTGCCCCGCATCCGTCACCAGCGCGATGTTACCCGCCCGCGGCTGGGGTCAGCGCTCGGGGTGGCTGTGCTTCGTTCCGTGGCTGTGCTTCGTGCCGTGGGTCTGTTCTTCGCCCTGGCTCGGGTCGCGGGACAGCTGCCAGCGTTCCTGCAGCATATCGCGGGCCTGCTGGGCGGCGCGGCGCACCTCCTTGTCGGGGTCGCGCAGGCGCTGCACGATCGTGGGGAGGTTCTCCTCGGTGCCCTGGGCGGCGAGCGCGTGCAGGGCGGCGGCGCGCACGCGCGGCACCTCGTCCGTCGTGAGACGCACGAGCTTCGGGGCGACCTGCAGCTCGCGCAGCTGCACGACGCGGGCGCACATCTCGCGCACCCGCCAGGCCTGGTTGTTCAGCCCGACGACGATGTACGGCGCGGCCGACTCTCCCCAGACGTAGAGCAGCGCACGCGCGCCCCAGAGCTCGGGCCAGTACAGCGCAGGGGCGCCCTCGAGAATGCCGAGCGCGTGGCGGCCACCGGCGTACAGAAGGAAGTCCTTGCCGGCGTTCTTGGCGCGCAACAAGGCCACGGAACTGTCGACCACCGCGGTCTCGCCGTAGTGCTCGACGGCCGCGTGGATGCGCTCGGCCGTCGGAAGGTCGATGGGAAGGTCGGGGTGTGGCTCTAATTTGTTATGCATAGCACTCCCCACGGTACTGCCCGGGAGGCCACGGGGCCACTACGGCCGCGTCACATCGTGCGTGCGCCCAGCATCCGCTCGAAGCCGGTCGCGTGCTCGTAGACGCCGTAGTTGCCGATCTCGGTGTAGCCGAGGCTGCGGTACATGGCGAGAGCCTCCGGCTGCCGGTAGCCCGTTTCGAGGCGCAGCCGGGTGTAGCCGAGCTCGAGCCCGAGCGATTCGAGGGCGCCGAGAACCGCGGCTGCGTACCCCTGCCTGCGGTAGGCGGGGCTTGTCCACAGGCGTTTCGCCTCGCAGGTGTCGGCATCGAACCGACGGATGCCGCCGCCCGCGACGGTCACGTCGCCCTCGCGCAGCACGATGAACCCGCCATCGGGTGCCGCGAAATCCGCGGCCTTGTCCTCGAGAACGTCATCGCCGCCGCCGTACCGCAGCGTGTATTCGCGATTGAGATCGCTCAACAGGGGGACCACTTCGGCGTCGGTCAGGCGTACGCGTACAAATTCCACGGATCCAGTCTGCCCGGTAAACTCCTCGTGTGTCTGTCAACCCCGAACTGCAGGGCCGGGTCTTCCCGCCCGTCGCCCCTTATCTCGTCGGTCGGGAGAAGGTGCGGGAGTTCTCCCGTGCCGTCTTCGCGCGCAACCCGATCAACCACGACCCGGCGGCCGCCCGTGCGGCCGGCTACGCCGACGTCGTCGCCCCGCCGACCTTCGCGGTCGTCGTCCAGGAGGCCACCCTCGCCCAGCTCCTCGCCGAGCCCGACGGCGGGATCGACTTCAGCCGCGTGGTGCACGGCGAGCAGCGCTTCACCTTCAGCCGCCCGATCGTCGCCGGTGACGAACTGACCGCCACCCTCTCCGTCGCGAGCGTGAAGAGCCTCGGCGGCCACTCGATGGTCACCGCG
Organism: Cryobacterium sp. RTC2.1; assembly: GCF_035018685.1. NCBI lineage: Bacteria > Bacillati > Actinomycetota > Actinomycetes > Micrococcales > Microbacteriaceae > Cryobacterium > Cryobacterium sp. RTC2.1. Next base: position 3,537 of record NZ_JASJXJ010000048.1, on the reverse strand, counting down.
GAGTCCCGCGTCGTCGACGCGACCGGCGCCCACGTCGTCACCGCGACATCCACCCTCGTCGTCAGGGGAGACGAATGACCCAGGAACCCGCGGCCACGCCCGCACTCGATGAGCTCACCCTCGGCCAGATCGTCGCCACCGGCCTCTTCCCGCTGACGCGCGATTCCCTCGTGCGGTACGCCGGGGCATCCGGTGACTTCAACGCCATTCACTACCGCGACGACGTCGCCGTCTCCGTCGGCCTGCCCGGCGTGCTCGCCCACGGCATGCTCACGATGGGCCTCGCCGTGCAGCCCGTCGTCGACTGGGCCGGCGACCCCGCCCGCGTCATCGACTACCAGGTGCGCTTCACCCGCCCGGTGCTCGTCGATCCCACGCTCGGCGCCGTCGTGTCCGTGGTCGCGAAGGTCGGCCGCATCGAAGCGGATGCCGGCATCGTGCGCATCGACCTCACGGTCACCGCGAACGACCAGACCGTCCTCGGCAAGGCGCAGGCACGCGTCTCGCTCGCCTAGGCCCCCGATGACGGACCCCGCTTTCGGTTCGGTGCCCGCACCAGCGTCGGCGCCCGCGTCCGGGCAGGCCGAAACGGACGCCGGGCACGGCGTGACCGCCGGTATGGTGCCGGCGGATGCTGCGCCGACGACGTTCGCCGACCTCACCACGATCCGCACCGGCGGGCGACCGCTGTTCCTGCTCGCGCCGGAGACGGAGGACGAGCTCATCGAGACCGTTCAGGACGCCTGGGCGTCCGGCGAGGACTGGCTGCTGCTCGGCGGCGGCTCGAACACCGTCGCGGCGGACACCGAATTCGACGGCACCGTCGTACGAGTGCTGACCCGCGGCATCACGGTCGAGCGCTCCGCCGACCGCGTGATCCTGCGGGTCCAGGCCGGTGAACCCTGGGACGATCTCGTCGCCCACACCGTCGCGCAGGGCTGGTCGGGGATCGAAGCCCTCTCCGGCATCCCCGGTTCCACCGGGGCCGCGCCCGTGCAGAATATCGGCGCATACGGCCAGGAACTCGCCAACAGCCTCGTCGCGATCGACTTCCTCGACTACGAGAGCGGCGAACGGCGCCGCATCCCCGCCGCAGAACTCGAGCTCGGCTACCGCACGTCGCTGCTCAAGCACGGACTCCGCGGCCTCGTCGTGGCTGTCGAGCTGGAGCTGTGGGACACCGCGGCCGAGGCATCCGTTCTCGGGGCAGCGCTGAGCCGCCCCCTCGCCTTCCCCCAGCTCGCGGACGCCCTCGGCGTGCATGTCGGCGACCGGGTGCCGCTCGCGGACGTGCGCGCGACCGTGCTGCGGCTGCGTGCCGCGAAGGGGATGCTGCTCAACCCGGGCGACCCGGATGCGGCAAGCGCCGGCTCGTTCTTCACGAACCCGATCGTCTCCCTGAGTTTCTCGCGGACCCTGCCGGAGTCCGCGCCGCGCTGGCCGCTGGACGACCCCGAGCTTCCCGACCGGGTGATCCCGCTCGAGGACTACTACGGGATCGGCCCCGTGCCCGGCGCGGTCGAGGTTGTTCCGCTTGTCAAGCTCAGCGCGGCCTGGCTCATCGAGCATGCCGGAATCTCCCGCGGCTTCCGGTTGCCCGGCTCCCGCGCGGCGGTGTCGAGCAAGCACACCCTCGCCCTGACGAACACCGGCGGCGCGAGCGGCGAGGAGATCGCCCAGCTCGCCCGCTTCGTGCAGCAGCGCGTGCAGGCGGAGTTCGGCGTGATCCTGCAGCCGGAGCCTGTGCTCGTCGGCCTCGGCCTGTAGTTCCTGGTTTCGCTGCCGCGCGCCTGCCGGCATCCGCTCTCACGCGCCAGGTGCACCGCTCCGCGCCAGGCATGCCGGTAGCGTAGCGGCGGAAATGGCGCGCGGGACGGGGCGGGGCGCTCAACCGGCATCCGAGTCCGAACTCGGGGCCGGTCAGGTCGCGCGGCGAGCGGCCGCGGCGATCCCCGCGACGATGAGCACGAGCCCCATCAGGATCACGCCGCCAAGCAGCCACAGCGCGGGGTCGGTCTCGCCGGGCACGATCGTGCGGTAGATGATGAAGCCAGAGAAGGCGAGCATCACCGTTCCCCAGAAGATCGTGCCGAAGAGCGGATGCCTCCGCCGCGCCGGCGCCGTCGGCCACGTCTCCGGGGCGGTCGCGCCCGGAGCCGCGTAAGCGGGCGCAGTCGGCGCAGTCGGCGCGGTCGGCGTCGGAGGTGCGGGCGGCGGCGTCGAGCCGGACGGAGGTGTCGCACTCGCACTCGCAGCGGCACTCGGTGCCAGAGGCATCGCGCTTTCCCGCGGTGCGGTGAATGCGGTGAACTCCGGAATGACCGGCTCGGCCGGGAGTACTTCGGTCTCGGCGTTTCCGGAACGGTCCGTCGTGTCGAACGGGAGCACTTCCGTATCGGCCTCCGAGATCGAAAAGGGGATGGTCGCGTTGAGGGGGAGCACCGCGGTCTCGCGTGCGGCGGAATCGGATGATGCGGCGGTCTTGGGGGAGCCGGCGGACTCGGGCGATTCGCCGGTCGCGGGCGGCTCTGCGGAACCGCCGGGACGGCCCGAACCGGTGGACGGGGTGACGGGATCGGTCATGGCGGACTCCTAGCGTGCGGTGCCGACGCGGGCGCCGGACTGGGTGAGGTCGACCTGGCCGGCGAACGACCAGACCCGAACGTGGGTGACGGCCCGGGCATCCGTGGCGTTGACGGTGCGCACGTCGCGGATGAAGACGCCGGCGCGCTCGGGGTCGCCCGATTCGCCGCCGGTCGTCACGACGCCGGCGAGGAGGTTGACCTCGACCTCGACGGGCCGGTCGCTCGGCAGCACGAGCGTCGTCACACCGAATCCGAGCCAGACGTCGACCGTTCGGACGTCCTTAGCTGGGGCGTTGTCGAGGGCGCTGAGATCGACGGTCGGAGTGCCGGCGAACATCGCGTAGCCGGGGGGAGCCCCGGCCGAGGACGAGGGCACGGCCCAGTTGTGGGTGCCGGCGAAGGCGAACTGGGTGCCCTGCGGCATCCAGCCGAGGGCGACGAGGGTGAGCGCGGCGAGGAACGCGAGCCCGCCGAGGGCCCCGCTCTCCCGGCCGCGGATGCCGGACACGATCATCCCGATCGCCGCGACGCCGAGGGCGACGGCGAGGCCGAGCACGAACGCGGAGTTCGACCAGACCCCGTGCGCGTAGACGAACGCTGCGATCGCCCCGGCGAGCAGTGCGAACCCGAGGGTGATCGCCGAGAGGGCGGCGCTCGGCCGGCGGCCGCGCCGCCAGGCGGCGTGTTCGGCCTGGCGCTGGCGCTGGCGCTCCTGCCAGGCGAGGTTCTGCTCGCGCCAGGCGCGGTTCTGTTCGGAGCGCACCCGGTTCTGCTCCTGCCAGGACTGGTTCGCCGCCGTCGCGCTCGCCGCGGTCGCCGGGTACGCGGCGGTTGCCGGCGTGCTCGGTGCGCCCGGGTAAGCGGATGCCGCAGGGTGGGTCTCCGGCGTCGCCGACGGGATCCCGTTCCGGTTCCGGTAGTCGGCCTGGTACGGATTCTCGGTCGCGGAAGG
>NZ_JASJXJ010000047.1:0-23863 GCF_035018685.1 Cryobacterium sp. RTC2.1 | reverse complement strand
CATCCCACGGTGGCTCTTTACGTTGACGAAGCAACGCTCAAGAGTGGGAAACCACACCACTCACCGGGACGTAACCCCGTTGGGCCGCAATCACCCGACCTGCCAGTCGACGGCTTCAGCACCGTGCCTGCCGGGTCACGCGCGGTCATTTACCTGCGCGTTTCTTCCAAGGGTCAGGTGAACACCGACTACGACCCCGAGGGCATTTCGATCCCAGCACAGAGACTCGCGGTCACGAGGAAAGCAGAGCAACTTGGCCTCACGATCATCGCCGAGTACAACGAGCCGGAGCGATCCGCGACGGAGATGACGAAGCGCGTCGCCTTCCAGCAGATGCTCGAACGTATCCGGCGAGAAAAGGACGTCGACTACGTCATCGTCTACAAGCTGTCGCGCTTCGCTCGAAACCGAATTGATGACGCCGTGGTGATGGCAGATCTTCAGAAACGCGGAGTTGTTCTCATCTCGGCTACCGAATCGATCGATGAGACGCCTGTCGGCCAGCTCATGCACGGCATCCTCGCCGCCTTCAACGAGTACCGCTCCCGTGAAGACGGTGCCGATATTGCGTACAAGATGGGCCAAAAGGCCAAGAATGGTGGCACGCTCGGCCGCGCCCCAATCGGCTACATGAACGTCCCAGAGCTCCTTGAGGGCCGGCGTTTCAATTCCGTCGCGATCGATGAAGAGCGTGCGCCTTTCGTGAAGCTCGCTTTCGATTTCTATGCGGAGCGCGACCACAGCCTCGAGATGGTCGTCGATGAGCTGACCGATCGGGGCCTTCGGACCCGTCCGACAGCACGACGCCCCGCGGGACCAATCTCAACCTCAAAGGTCCAACAGATGCTCCGAGACCGCTATTACCTCGGGGAAGTGTGTTACAAGGGCGAGCAGTTCCCTGGCCGCCACCAGCCTCTCATCGGCGAGGACCTGTTCAACCGCGTACAAGAACTTATGGATGCACGCGGCGCCGCAGGTGAGCGCCAGAGACGTCACGCACACTACCTCAAAGGTGCCCTCTGGTGCGGCCGCTGCCGACTAGAGGACCAGACGAACCGGCGGATGATTCTCATGCGTGCGACGGGCCGACAAGGCAACGTGTATTGGTACTTCTTCTGCAGAGGAGTGCAGGACCACACCTGCGATGCGCCTTACTCCAACCTGGACCGCATCGAGGCATCGGTCGAGGATCACTACAAGACGATCCAGTTCCGGCCTGAGTTCGTCGCTGCAATCCGTCAGAACATGAGCGCCGCGCTTGCAGACACAGAGTCGGCGAAACGACTCCTTCGTAAACAGATTGAGGATCAACTCGCGCAGCTCAACGCCAAGGAAGAAAACCTGCTGGATCTCGCCGCCGACGGGTCGCTCCCGCAAACGAAGATCCGTGAACGCCTGCGCGCAATCACCCGCGACCGCGATCGACTCACGTCACTGCTGGCCACGATTCACGATGACCTCGCCGGTGGGCAAGAGTACATCGACGCACACCTTGACCTACTTGAGAACCCTTACGAGCTCTATCGCAACGCCTCAGATGAAACTCGCCGCAAGCTCAACCAAGCGATCTTCGCGCACATCTACGTCGCCAACGACGAAGTTGTAGGCGACGAGTTGTTGGCCCCACTCGCCGAACTGCTAGCTGCCCAGCGGAACTGGAGCGCACTCCAGGCGTCGCCGGGAACTGGGATGGCCGAGAAGCCTGAGGTCGAATTGTTGGGCATCAAAAAAGACGGCTCCGGTGGAGACGCCTTTGTTGAAGTCCTTTTTGCGGCCACGCAATCGGTTAGCGATTGCAGTAAGCCTCACATGGTGCCCCTGGAGGGATTCGAACCCCCAACCGTTTCCTTAGGACGGAACTGCTCTTCCGTTGAGCTACAGAGGCTGGCTGTCAAAGTTTAGCTGGTGCGAGCCCGATCAGGATTACGCGGGCGGGTACAGGAACAGCGCGACGTCGCTCGGCGAGACCGTGCGCTTATGATACGCGTGGCTGCCCATCCAGTTGTACTCCTCGAGCACGACGGATCCGTCACCGCCGATCGACTGCACATAAGCGACATGATTGTAGTTGAACCAGGCGACCGCGCCGACGACGGGTGTCTTGCTCGTGGTCCAGCCGTGGTTGGACCACGCACTCGCCCAGGCGCTCGCGTTGCCGCCGCCGGGGGTCAGGCTGTTCCAGGTCCAGCGCCAGGAAGAGCCGGTCGAACCGGCGTCGCGGTTCAGGCGCCAGGCCACGAAGTCGACACACTCGCGGTAGTAGTAACTGAGCGGGGATAGGCCGCCACCCTGCGACTCGGTGGGCATGTTGTACCAGGGGTAGTCATCACCCTCCGCACGCACGCCGTAGACGGCGAAGGCCGCCGCAGCGGCACGGGCGGTCGCCACCTGCTGGGCAGCGAGGGCCTTCTTGGCCGCGAGCGCCTGCGCCGCGAGCTGCTCTTTCGTGGTGGCAGCGAAGCCGTCACGCGAAACAGTGACAGCGGTCGCCGCTGCTGCGACGGTGAGGCCTTGCACGGTCTTGTTCCCCGACGAGTGCGTTGCGCTCGTCATGTCACCGGCGGCGCGCGGAGTGAAGGCGTACGCGGGCAATGCCGCGGTGAGGAAAATGGCCGGGATGGCGAACACGGCGATCGCGATCTTGACCGGATGCCGCCGCTTGCGTGGGAAACGACCGACCGGCTTCGCGGGCGAGGCCGAAAAACGGCTACGCGGCCTCACTGCGGGAACGACGACGGATTCGGGCTTCGGTGCCAGGAATTGCTCCGTGGCCGGGCTCAAAGCCGGGAGCGCCTCGCGCTGGGCCCGGAGTTCGCGACGAGTGAGAAAGACCTCGGGGCTCGCTTCGGAATCGGACACGCCAGACTCGGGCAACAGGATTCCTCTGGATCGTGGCGTATCAATCGGGTTCATCCCACCCTAGGGGAAACCGTCGAAGAAGTCACCCCCGGCGTTACACATCCGTTACATTGCCTGATCAGGCGGCAGGCGCAAGATACTCGTCCCATTGCGGCAATGGTCGCTCGACTCCGCGCACGACCCAGCTGGACCCGATCGGGATCTTCGGGTGGAAGAGCAGATCCCAGCCCATCTCGGCGGGAGTGCGATCGCTCTTGATGTTGTTGCAGCGCAGGCAGCAGGCCACGAGGTTGTCCCAGCTGTCCCGGCCACCGCGGGAACGGGGCTGCACGTGGTCGATCGTATTCGCAGTCCGGCCGCAGTACGCGCAGCGATGGTCATCCCTGCGGAGTACGCCGCGCCGGCTCACCGGCAGCGAACGGGAGCGCGGGAGATGCACGTACCGCGTGAGGATGATCACGCTCGGTCGATCCCACGAGCCGGTCGTCGCCCAGACCGGGTGGGCCTGGTCGGCGGCCACAATAGTGGCCTTCTGATTCATGACCAGCACGATGGCCCGTTTGAACGAGACCACGGCGAGGGGCTCGTAGCCCGCGTTCAGAACAAGTGTGCGCATTCGTTCCCTTTCGAAAAGGGCTGGACGGCTTCCAGCCATTCGATCTACTCCCTCGCACCGAGAGTCAGGGGCAAACGGGCAAACAAAAAGGGCGCTGTCACAATGACAACGCCCTACGGTCTGAAACGCGAGAACACGCGCAACTCAGACAAGTTTGACTGCCGTGCCGCAACGCAAAGCGGCAGCGCACATCCATGGTGTGGATCGTGCATCGCTCGCGCATTGGCTCTCCCAAAAGACTCGCAGTACTACAGAGCATCAGGTTAACGCACAAGCGACACGCCGCGCAGCACCCCACAACACTTCGTGGGCAAGCTGTTACGCATTGTTCACATCGTTGCCGCCCGGCGAGGCCACGTCGCGGCCTCGCCAAGCCCCGTCCGAGCGACTCAGATCCCGAGGCGGACGATGTAGTACGAGCTCGTCCAGATGGGCTGCACCCTCACGGAAGCCCCCTCATAGGGCGCGTGCAGAATGTTGCCATTGCCGGCGTAGATGCCGTCGTGACCGTCCATGATGACAAGGTCACCCGGCTGCGCATCGGCGAGGGAGATGCGGGTGCCCGCGGCGCCCTGGCCTGCTGCCGAATGCGGCAGGCTGATCCCGAACTGGGCGTAGACGTACATGACGAAGCCCGAGCAGTCGAAACCGGCCGGGGTCGACCCACCGTAGACATAGGGAACACCCTGATACTGCAGGCCGACGTTATAGACGGATGCGAGGCTGAACGTCGGGTAGGACGGGTTCGCCAGGAAGTCGGAGACCGACGGCCCAGAATACGCGGCCGCATACGTCGTCATGGAGGCGGCCGCGGCGACGCGGCGCGCTTCGGCTGCTGCTGCGGCGGCCGCAGATGCTGCTGCTGCCTTGGCCGCGGCGATCTCTTCCGGCGTCGTGGCGCTGAAGCTGTCGCGGGCGACGCTGACGGTCGAGGCCTGGTCGGCGACGGTGAGCGACTGGGCGCCGGACCGGGTGAGGGCCGTGGATGCCGTCGTGCCGTGCGCGATATCCGTGCCGGGAGAACTCGGCGCGAACGCGTATGCGGGGATCGCCATGGTGGCGACGAGTCCGCCGGCCAGGGTCATCATCACGATGTTGGCGATGGCGCCGCGCCGGCGTGACGGGCGGGTGAAGATCCCGCGCGCGGGGGCCTCTTCACGCTGCGCCGGCGTCGGGGCCGGCCGTGCGGGTGTCGGGGCAGAACCTCGACGGGACAGTCTTCTACCTAATTCTTCGGCCAAAGTGTGTACCTCCGGCGCCTCGACAACACTAGGTAGTTGCCCCGTCCAATGCGTTGGTCGCATGTGTTACCGAACCAGGAGACGGGAAGAGAGACGTCCTGCTTCGAGCCCGGCGGCCGGTTCTGGCCTGTGGGACTCGTCCGACAGTACGTGAGGTTTCTCCGTTTGTCACCCCTTGGTGACGATTTAATAACGAACGCGTAACGAAAGGGTCATCTTTCGACCGCCGAAAACCCGGCATCCGTTCGGGTTTTGCCCCGCGAAACGGGCGGTTAGAGAGCGGCGACCGGGGTAGCCACGAAGATGTGGCTCGCGACTTCATTGGGCAGTTCGAGACCCTCAGCGAACCCCGCGACCTCGACGAGAACGTAGGAGCCGAGTGCCGAGAAAACCGCCGAATTGCCCGGCATCACGCCGGCGTTCTTGAGCTGGGCGAGGAGTTCCGGGTCGAACTGCACCGGTTCGCCGAGGCGGCGGATGACGGCGGTCACCGGGGTCGTCGACCCCGCGACGACCTCGACGAGGTTCGTGACTCCCGCCATGAATGCGACGGCGGGCGAGTCGCCCAGTTCGTCGAGCCCAGGGATCGGGTTGCCATACGGTGACTCGGTGGGATGCCCGAGCATCTCCAGGATCTTGCGCTCGACCTGTTCGCTCATGACGTGTTCCCAGCGGCAGGCTTCGTCGTGGACGAACTCCCATTCGAGGCCGATCACGTCGCTCAGCAGGCGCTCGGCGAGGCGGTGCTTGCGCATGACATGCACGGCCTTACGGCGCCCGTTGATCGTGAGTTCGAGGTGGCGGTCGCCGGACACGACGACGAGCCCATCCCTCTCCATGCGCGCGACGGTCTGCGAGACGGTCGGGCCGGAATGGCCCAGTCGTTCGGAGATCCGGGCCCGGAGGGGGACGATGCCCTCCTCCTCCAGATCGAGGATGGTGCGGAGATACATTTCGGTCGTGTCGATCAGATCAGTCATCGCCGGCCTCCCAGTGCCTCCGTGTGCGTCACAACCTTATCGCCGTGTTAGGGGTCGTTAGAATCGCCTCATGTCGAATCTGATAATTCCCTCCGAACTCTTGCCCGTTGACGGACGATTTGGCTGCGGCCCGTCCAAAGTCCGTCAGGAACAGCTTGAGTACCTCCTTAAATCTGGCACGTCCATTATCGGTACCTCCCATCGTCAGGCGCCGGTGAAGAACCTGGTCGGCCGGGTCCGAACCGGCCTGGCGGAGCTGCTCCGCGCTCCGGAAGGCTACGAAGTCGTCCTCGGCAACGGCGGGTCCACCGCCTTCTGGGATGCAGCCGCGTTCTCCCTTATTTCCAAGAAGGCCCAGAACCTCGTCTTCGGCGAGTTCGGCGGCAAGTTCGCTGCCGCGGCGAGCGCACCGTTCCTCGAAGCACCCGACGTGATCAAGGCCCCGGCGGGCTCGCGCAGCGAGGCCGTTCCGACCGAGGGCGTCGACGTGTACGCCTGGCCGCAGAACGAGACCTCGACCGGTGTGATGGCGCCCGTCACCCGCGTGCACGGCGACGCCGGAGCACTGACCGTCATCGACGCCACGAGCGCCGCCGCCGGCATCGACTACGCCGCCGACCAGGCGGATGCGTATTACTTCGCCCCGCAGAAGAACCTCGCCTCCGACGGCGGCCTCTGGATGGCGCTCTTCTCCCCCGCGGCCATCGAGCGCGTCGAGCAGATCGCCGCGAGCGGCCGGTACATCCCGGAGTTCCTCAGCCTGAAGAACGCGATCGACAACTCGCGCCTCAACCAGACCCTGAACACCCCGGCCGTGGCCACCCTGCTCCTGATCGAGAACCAGCTCGACTGGATCAACGGCAATGGCGGCCTCGCCTGGGCCTCCGCACGCACCCGCGAGTCCTCCTCGGTGCTCTACGACTGGGCAGCGACCGTTGACTACGCGACGCCGTACGTCGTCAACCCCGACCACCGCTCGCAGGTTGTCGCGACGATCGACTTCGACGACGCGATCGATGCCTCCGCCGTAGCCAAGGCGCTGCGCGCGAACGGCATCTCCGACACCGAGCCCTACCGCAAGCTCGGCCGCAACCAGCTGCGCGTCGCGACCTTCACGGCGATCGAGCCGAACGACGTACGCCAGCTCGTCAAGTCCATCGAATTCGTCGTCGCCAACCTGGGCAAATAGCGGTCCTCGTGCGCCTCTGGCTGAGAGACAGCGAGCGCCGGCCCGATCCTGAGCCGGCGAAAGCGGATGCGCGCACGCCGATCCTGATCGGAGCACTCGCCTGGCTCGTGGCCGCGGGTCTCGCCCTGGTTTTCCAGGGTGAGCTCGCGGCCCGCGGGCTCGGCTGGTGGCTGTGGTGCGCGGTGGCCGGGGTCGGCCTCGGCGTCGCCGGGCTGGCCTGGCTGCGCGTGAGGCGCCGGTAGTTCGTCAGACGCTATTCGTCTTCGTCGATGTCGTCCGGGTCGATGTCATCGTCTTCTTCTTCGTCATCATCGTCGTCGTCGTCTGCGTCGTCGTCGTCTGCGTCGTCGTCGTCTGCGTCGTCGTCATCTGCGTCGTCGTCGAGAGCGTCGGCGGCCGCGGTCGCAGCGACCAGGTCCTGGGCCGTGCGGTAGTCGGCGAGGCGATCGGACCACGGGATCCACTCGGGTGCGACGAGGGCTTCGTCCCCCGGCGTGAGCTCGGTCTCGAGCACCTGCGGCAGGGATTCCCCGTCGATGCGCGAGAGCGTGACGGTCCAGCGCCAGCCCGGATACCCGGTCATGGTGCAGTCGAAGAGCAGCGACACGACCCGGTCACCCTCGACGATGTGTCCGAGGGGGTCGCCGATGGTGTCTTCCGGCGTGAAGGTGAGGAGGGCGGCCCTGGCCACCTCGACAGCCGCGACGAGTGTCTCGTCGGTGGGAACGGCATCCGCTGCCGGCGACTCGGCGTCGTCGGCCACGGCGTCATCGGCGACGGCGTCGACAGCCGGTACGTCGAGTGTGGTGTCTTGGATCTGCTCAGGCATCGAGTTCCTCTGCGACCTTGCGAAGCATGGCGGCGATCTTGTGGCTGTGGGCGCTATCGGGGTAACGGCCGCGACGCAGACTCGCACCGATGCCGTCGAGCACCTTGACGAGGTCCTCGATGATGATGGCCATGTCGTCGGCGGGCTTGCGGCTGAGCTTGACGAGGCTCGGCGGCGCTTCGATGATGCGCACGGACAGCGCCTGGGCGCCGCGCTTGCCATCGGCGATGCCGAATTCGAGCTTCGTTCCTGGCTTGACCGTCACTCCGGTGGGCAGCGCAGAAGCGTGGAGAAAGACCTCCTGGCCGTCATCGGAACTGATGAAGCCAAAACCCTTCTCCTCGTCGTAGAACTTGACCTTGCCGGTGGGCATCTGGACCTCGCTGAATTCCGGGCGCGCGACATGCGCGCCAACCGCACCCAGCTTATTCGGTTGCACTCGTCCCCGCCCCGTATCCTTGACACTGTGACCAATCAAACTCCACACGCCGCCGGCCGGCCGGAACGCATCCTCGCCTATATGGTCGCCGCCACCGTCGGCCTGTCGATCCTCGCGTTCTTCGCCGTCATCATCGGCACCTGGCTCGGCGCCGGCGCCAACAACGGCTTCGGCGAGGGTGTCTGGCCCGCGATCCTCGCGCTCCCGCTTGTCGGACTGCCGATTGGATTCATCCTGATCATCGTTCTCCTGGTGACGACCACCGTCCGCCGCGCTCGCGAGGCACGACAGAACGGGGAGTAACGCCGTGCTGACGCTCGCTTCACGCCTTCGTGCCCTCGACGACGCGGCGTTGCGCCGCACGATCGAGATCCGCGCGATCTCAGCCCACGGCATCCGTGATTTCTTCGACCTCGCCGAAGCCCTGCTGAATCCGGCCGCGGTCCAGGCAGCCCTCTCCCGGCTCGACCGGTCGACTCTGGCCGTGCTTGCGATCACCGCCACCGAGGCGCCCGCCGAACCGACCGAGCCGACGGGTGTGCCCGGCGCGTCCCTCGGCCTCGATGCGCTCACTTCCCGCCTCACCGAGCTCGGCGGCCTGCCCGTCACCCGAGCGGATGTCGCCGCGCGCGCAGCCGTGCTCGACGAACTGATGCTCGCACTCCTGTCCGACGACGGCCTCAGGGTGTATCCGGCGGTCGCCGAGCACCTGGCCACCTGGCCCGACCTCGGCCTGCCGTCCGCCCTCGAGCTCGCATCGACACCCGCGCCCTCCGCGCTCGCGACCGTGATCACGACCGACAGCCGCTTCACCGACCGCCTCGCCGCCGAACGTGCTTTCGCGGCGGTCTCCTCAATCGCCGAGCTCGTCACCGAACTCTCCCGGGAGCCCGTGCGCGAGCTCAGCCGGGGCGGACTCGGCCTGCCGGACACCAAGCGCCTCTCGTCCGTCATGGGCATCGATATCGACGCCGTCGCCACCTACGTCGCGACAGCAGCCAGGGCGCAGCTCATCGCGCACTCGACCGGGTACTGGAACGAGACGGAGGCCGGCGAGGCCTGGCTCCTCGAGGGCACTGCGCACCGCTGGGCGGCCCTGGCCGGCTCCTGGCAGGCGGCACTGCCCGCCGACGTGCGCAGCATCCTCGCGCACCGCCCCGGCGTCTCCTGGGGCGAGGGACTGCGCAGCTTCGTGACCTGGCTCTACCCAGCAGGCGGCGAGTGGATGGACACCCGCGTCACCGAGTTCGCCCGCGACGCCGAGCTGATCGGCATCACCGCTCACCAGACCACGAGCCCGGCCGGTGCCGCTGTCCTCGCCGAAGACCTCGAGGGCGCCATCGCCACGATCGGGGCGTCCCTGCCTGCAGAAGTCGGCGCCGTCTACCTGCAGAACGACCTCTCGATCGTCTCCCCAGGCCCCCTGGCTCCCTCCATCGACGCCCGGCTCCGCGGCCTCGCCGACGTCGAGAGCCGCGAACTGGCCCTCAGCTACCGAATCTCGGCGACCTCGGTCAACCGGGCGCTCGCCGCGGGTGAAACCGCCGAGTCACTCCTCGACTTCCTGCGCACGATCTCGCTCACCGGCATCCCCCAGCCCATCGAGTACCTGATCCGGGAGTCCGCAGGCCGGTATGGACGGATCCGGGTCGGCGAGGTGGCCGCACCGACCGCGCTCAGCCGGAGCTACGTCCGCTCGGACGACGATGAACTCCTCGGCACCCTCGCCGTCGACCAGACCCTCGGCCCGCTCGGACTCGTCCGCGCGGACGCCCACCGCCTCACGAGCCGGTTCACCTCGGACGTCGTGTTCTGGGCGCTCAACGACGCCAAGTACCCGGTCGCAGCGGAGAGCTCCGACGGAGAGGTCCTGCACCTCCGCAGGCACCAGCTCGCCAGGGTCCTCCCCCCTGAGGCCCCTGACCTCGCACTCATCCTGGTCGAAAAACTCCGTGCCACGGATGGCGGCGAAGACGTCGCCGCCGACGCCTGGCTCGCCCGCCAACTCGATTCGGCGATCAAGTCCAAGCAGACCGTCATCGTCAGCATTGCGATGCCGGGCGGGGTCGTCGTCGACTACCTGCTCGAACCGGCCAGTGTCGGCGGAGGCCGATTCCGCGCCAGGGACCGCCGTGCCGACATCGAACGCACTCTGCCGCTCTCGAGCATCATCAGCATCACACCTGCCCCATAAGCGGGGGTGGGCCGATGGGAGGCTCCCAGCCATGCGGGCGTAGGATTAACGGCTATGTCTGATGGCCCACTGATTGTCCAGAGCGACCGCACGGTTCTGCTCGAAGTCGCCCACCCCCTCGCCGAAGATGCGCGCCACGACCTCGCCGTGTTCGCCGAGCTGGAACGGGCCCCTGAGCACATCCACACCTACCGGATCACCCGGCTCGGACTCTGGAACGCCCGCGCGGCGGGACATGCGGCCTCGGACATGCTCGGGACCCTCGAGAAGTATTCCAAGTTCGCGATCCCGCAGACCGTGCGGATCGACATCGAGGAGACCGTCGGGCGCTACGGCCGCCTGATCATCGAGCGCGACGGCGAGGGCCAGCTCGTGCTCCAGAGCAACGACCGGGCCGTGCTGATGGAGATCTCCGGCGCCAAGCGGATCGCCCCCCTGCTGATCGGCCACCCGACCCCGGATTCCTTCCTCGTCGAACCCTGGGCCCGCGGCCAGCTCAAGCAGGAGCTCGTCAAGCTCGGCTGGCCGGCCGAGGACCTCGCCGGCTACACGCCGGGAACCCCGCACGACATCGCGCTGCTCGAGAACGGCTGGGCGCTGCGCGACTACCAGAACAAGGCCGTTGCGAGCTTCTTCGACGGCGGTTCCGGCGTCGTCGTCCTGCCCTGCGGAGCGGGCAAGACCCTCGTCGGCGCCGGCGCGATGGCGACGGCGAAGACCAACACGCTCATCCTCGTGACCAACACTGTCTCGGCCAGGCAGTGGCGCGACGAGCTCCTCAAACGCACGACCCTCACCCAGGACGAGATCGGCGAGTACTCGGGGCAGGTCAAAGAAGTCAAGCCCGTCACGATCGCGACGTACCAGATCCTCACCGCGAAGCGGAAGGGCGAGTACGCCCACCTCGAACTCCTCGACGCGATGGACTGGGGCCTCGTCATCTACGACGAGGTGCACCTCCTTCCCGCGCCGGTGTTCAAGCTCACGGCCGAACTGCAGGCCCGCCGCCGCCTCGGTCTCACCGCGACGCTCGTCCGCGAGGACGGCCGCGAGGGCGACGTGTTCAGCCTGATCGGCCCCAAGCGTTTCGACGCACCGTGGAAGGAGATCGAGGCCCAGGGCTTCATCTCCCCCGCCTCCTGCTACGAGGTACGGATCGACCTGCCGCAGTCCGAGCGGCTCACCTATGCCGCCGCAGCGGACGACGAGCGATACCGGCTCGCCGCGACCGCCCCGGCCAAGCTCGACGTGGTCAAGCGTCTCGTCGCCAAGCACCCCGGCGAACGCATCCTCGTGATCGGCCAGTACCTCGACCAGATCGACGAACTCGCCGACGCCCTCAACGCGCCGAAACTCACAGGGGCGACCCCCGTCGACGAACGCGAACGGCTCTACCAGGCTTTCCGGGTCGGCGAGGAGAACCTGCTCGTCGTCTCCAAGGTCGCGAACTTCTCCGTCGACCTGCCCGAGGCGACCGTGGCCATCCAGGTCTCCGGGTCGTTCGGCTCGCGCCAGGAGGAGGCGCAGCGGCTCGGCCGGCTGCTCCGTCCCAAGGAGTCCGGCCTCGCCGCCAACTTCTACACGCTCGTCGCCCGCGACACCGTCGACCAGGACTTCGCACAGAACCGCCAGCGCTTCCTCGCGGAGCAGGGGTACAGCTACACCATTCTCGACGCGAACAACCTCGACACCGACGCCCTGGTCGACGAGGCCGCAGCAGGCATCCGCTGACCTGCCCTGACCGATCCGACGGAATCGGTCAGGGCGACGGGCGCGTGTAGCGCAGGAAGAGCATGTCTCCGGCAGTGAGCACGTGGCCGAGACGCATCGGGCGTGACGCGGCCGCGGCACTGTGCGCGATACGGCCAGAGGTGCCTGCCTCGAGAACCGGGCTCAGGCTCAGGCAGAGTTCGTCAACGGCATCGGCCGTGAGCAGCGCCCCGAACAGGCTCGGGCCGCCCTCACAGAGCACCTGGCGCAGGCCCCGCGCGGCAAGCTCGAGGAGCGCGAGCGGGAGATCGATCGTCGCCGCCCCGCAAACGAGCACGTCGGCCACGGCCTCGAGGTCGGCGCGCTTGTCGGCCGGTGACCCCGCGTGCGTGATGACGATCGGGCGCGTCGCGGCGTCCGTGAACAGCGGATGCCCGGCCTCGAGATCCAGGCGCCCGCTCACGACCGCGATCCGCGGCTGCGGCGGGAGCCCGTGCGCGACGCGCCAGGCCTCGGCTGCGGCATCCAGGCGGATGCCACCGTAGCCCTCGGCGCGGACCGTTCCGGCGCCGACCAGGATCACGTCGGCGAGGGTCCGGAGCGTGTCGAAGACGAGCTTGTCGTCGGCATTGTTCAGGCCACCGCTCAGGCCGTCGTGGGTCGCGGCGCCGTCGAGGCTCGCGATGAAGTTCACCCGCAGCCGCGCGGCGGTCCTGTCCTCGATGCGGTAGGCGTCGAGGAGACCCGCCTGGCTGAAGTCGGTCATCGTTCAGGCCAGGTTGTGGCGCTCGTACGCCGGTTCGCGGAAGCCCAGGATCGCCTCGGTCATCCGAACGGCGTCCACGGCGGCGCGCACGTTGTGCATCCGCACGATCCGGGCGCCCTGCATGATGCTGAACACGGCGGCGGCGAGGGAGCCCTCGACACGTTCGTCACGGGCGCGGCCGAGGGTCTCGCCGATGAAGTCCTTGTTGGAGACCGCGACGAGGGTCGGGTAGCCGAGCGCGGCGATCTCGGGGAGGCGCCGGGTGAGCTCGAGCGAATGCCGGGTGTTCTTGTTGAGGTCATGGCCGGGATCGATGATGATCCGCTCTGCGGGGATCCCCCGGGACAGGGCCAGCTCGGTGCGCTCACGCAGGAACGCGGCGACCTCGCCAACGACGTCGCCGTAGCGCGGGGCCGGGTGCGGCATCCGCGGGCGAGCGAGGCTGTGCGTCACGACGAGGGTCGCGTCGCTGTCCGCGACGATGTCCGCCATCAGCGGGTCGTGGATGCCGGTGGTGTCGTTGATGACGTCGGCGCCTGCCGCGAGCGCCGCCCGTGCGACGGCCGGCTGGAACGTGTCGACGGAGATGACCGCGCCGGCGCCGCGCAAGGCGAGGACGACCGGGACGACACGGTCGATCTCCTGTTCGACGGGGACGGGCGGGCCGGGCGCGAACTTGACCCCGCCGATGTCGACCCAGTCCGCGCCATCGGATATCGCCTGGTGCGCGGCAGCGACGGCCTTGTCCAGGGCGAAGGTGGCGCCCTGGTCGAAGAACGAGTCTGGAGTGCGATTGATGATCGCCATCACCGCGATCTCGCGATCGAAATCGAATTCGCGGCCGCCGATCATGCGCCGGGGATGGATCAGGACGGGAAACGCGGCGGTGCCGCCCGCCATCAGGAACCCACCCCTGGCGTGTCGGCGACCGCTCGACCGGCGTCGGCGCCGTGGCTCCGGGCGGCCGCGGGGCCGAGGAGGCTGTCGAGGCTGCGGGATTCGTCCCGCAGCGCGGACACGTCGACGCGCACGCGCGACCTGATCAGGTTCTGGACGGATTCGTTCACATCCCAGACATTGACGTTCATGCCCGCAACCACGCGGCCGTCGGCGACCCAGAACGCGACGAACTCGCGGGCAGTCCGGTCTCCCCGGAACACCAGCTCCGCATCCCTCGCCAAATCGCCATACCCCGAGTATTCCATTCCGAGGTCGAATTGATCCGTGTAGAAGTAGGGAATCTCCTCGTAGCTCACCGCACGGTCGAGCATCGAGAGTGCGGCGGCCCGGCCGGCATTCTCGGCGTTCGCCCAGTGCTCGACCCGGAGGTGGTGCCCGAGAACGGGATGGAACACGCTCGCGACGTCACCGACCGCGAAAACCCCTGGCTCGTTGGTGCGGAAGGCCGCGTCGACGACGATGCCGCCTGCCACCTCGAGCCCCGCGTCGAGAGCGAGCCGCGTATTGGGTGTCGCGCCGATCCCGACCACGACGACGTCCGCGAGCACGACCTCTCCGGACGACCCGTCCTGGCCGGGGGTCCCGTCCGTGGCCGCCTGGAGCCGGACGCCCGTGACCCTTCCGTCCGTGCCGAGGATCTCGGCCACGCCGGTCTCCATTCGCAGGTCTACCCCGTTGGCCCGGTGGAGCGCGGCGAAGACTCCGCCGATCTCCGCGCCGACCGCGCGCTGCAGCGGCACGGCGCCCTGGCCGAGCACCGTCACGTCGTTGCCGTAGCTGCGGGCGGCCGCCGCAACCTCGAGTCCGATCCAGCCGGCTCCGACCACGACGATCCGGCGTCCCCCTGGCGCGAGCGCCGCCTTCAGCCGGGTCGAGTCGGCCACAGTGCGCAGGAGGTGGACGCCGTCCAGGTCTCCCCCGGGGCCGGGGAACGGCCGGGCGGCCGCCCCGGTCGCGAGAAGGAGCCGGTCATAGTGCAGCGTCCCGCCGCCGGCGTAGCTCAGCTGCCGCGCGTCGAGGGTGAGCGCCGTCACCGCGCGACCCCGCACGACCTCGATGTCCTGTGCGGCATACCAGTCGGCCGGGTGCACGTCGATCGAGTCGCGGGCGGATGTCCCGGCGAGGAAATCCTTGGACAGCGGCGGCCGGATATAGGGGTACTCGGCCTCATCGCCAAGCAGAACGACCCGTCCGTCGAAGCCTTCGACGCGAAGCGCCTCTGCCGCGCGCGCCCCCGCGAGGCCGGCCCCGACGATCACACATGTTGCGATTTTCATGGCGTTCTCCCGTTCGAATCCGTCGCGGCGTCCACCTCCGATCAGCCCCGGCGGCTCCGCTCCCCACCCACAATCTACTCACGTCCGAACCACACCGGTCACTCACAGCAAAGGTCCAGCTAACGCGCAGATACTGGTCCAATGACTGATGGCCCCCGCATTCTTATTGTCGACGACGAGCCCAACATCCGGGATCTCCTCACCACCAGCTTGCGCTTCGCCGGCTTCGCCGTGCGGGCCGTCGGCAACGGCGCCCAGGCGATCTCCGCCGTGCTCGAAGAGGAACCCGACCTGATCATCCTCGACGTCATGCTTCCCGACATGAACGGCTTCGGCGTGACCAAACGCCTGCGTTCCGCCGGCTACACGGCGCCGATCCTGTTCCTCACCGCCAAGGACGACACCGAAGACAAGATCACCGGCCTCACGGTCGGCGGCGACGACTACGTGACCAAGCCGTTCAGCCTCGACGAGATCGTGGCCAGGATCAAGGCCATCCTCCGCCGCACGATGCACGCCGACGAAGACGCCGTCATCCGCGCGGGCGAACTGACCATGGACCAGGACACCCACGAAGTCCTCGTCGGCGAAGAACCCATCGAGCTCAGCCCGACCGAGTTCAAGCTGCTCCGTTACCTGATGCTCAACCCGAACCGGGTGCTCTCGAAGGCGCAGATCCTGGACCACGTCTGGGAATACGACTTCAACGGCGACGCCGGCATTGTCGAGTCCTACATCTCCTACCTGCGCCGCAAGGTCGACGCGCACTCCTCGGAGCCGCTGATCCAGACCAAGCGCGGCTTCGGCTACATGCTCAAGGCTGCCAAGGCATAGTCCCAGACTGCACAAATAGACTGGCAGCCTGATGCATCAGTCACTCACGGAGCGGTGGAACCGCATATCCCTCAGGTCCAAGATCACCGGCGTGACCGTTCTCATGCTCACGCTCGGTCTCCTGGTCTCCGGGATCGGCACGATGGCCATGCTCCGGCAGTACGTGATCCAGCAGGTCGACGCGCAGCTCCAGGCGGATGCCCAGACGACGTCGGTCGCATACACCGCGAACGCCCTCGGGCAGAATACCGGCACCGTCGTTCCCTCGGACTACTTCGTCGCCCTGTACGACGAGAACGGCGAACTCCGCTACCATTCCTGGACCGACGTGCCCGCACGCGAGCTGCCGCAGATCACCATGCCCCTTGACCTCCAGTCGGTCAACGCGCTCAACGGCCAGACCATGCGCCTGCAGGACGCCTCGCACGACACCGAGTTCCTCGCGGTCGCAGTGCCGCTCGTCACCAACGTCCACGGCACCTACGGCACCCTCGTCATGGCCGTCTCGCTCAAGCAGTCCGAGAACACCGTCGGCACCTACCTCACGATCTTCCTCGGCTTCGGCCTGGGCGTCGTGCTCCTGGGCGGCCTGATCACCCGGTTGCTCGTGACGAGCACGTTCGCCCCCCTGCGCGAAGTGGAGCGCACGGCCGCGGCGATTGCTGACGGCGACTTCAGCCAGCGGCTCGGCGGGGCGACCCCGAACACCGAAGTCGGCCGGCTCAACCGTTCCCTCAACACCATGCTCAGCAGGATCGATCGCCTGTTCAAGGAACGGGCGCGCACGATCGACCAGATGCGCCGCTTCGTCGGCGACGCGAGTCACGAGCTCCGCACCCCCCTCGTCTCCGTGCGCGGCTACGCCGAGCTCTACCGGATGGGTGCCCTGCAGACTCCGGAAGAGGTCGCCCAGGCGATGGAGCGCATCGAGAAGGAAGCGATCCGGATGGGCGGCCTCGTCGAGGACCTCCTCGAACTCGCCCGTCTGGACGAGACGAAGCCACTCGCCCTCACCCCCGTCGACCTGCTCCCCCTCGCCCGCGATGCGGCGCTCGACGCGATGGCCTCCGCCCCCGGTCGCACCATCACGGTCGTGACGGCGGCTCCCGACACGGACGAAGAGCCTGTCGTCCCGTTGGCCCCCGCCATCGACCTCGCGCACTCCACCGGCGAGGTACCGACCTCCGCACTCGTGACGGTCCCCGAGCGGGCAGGCGAGGCCGTGGCCGTCCCGCACACGAACACGGTTTCCTTCGCCGGTGCGACCCTCGCGCGGCTGCGTACCCGTCGCCCCCGCAAATCGGATGCTCTCGCCATCCTCCCCGAGCCAGTGCCCACCGCTGCCCCGACCGCCGCGATCCCCGCCGTCGTCATGGCCGAAGAGAACAAGATCCGACAGGTCATCACCAACCTGATGGGCAATGCCCTTCGCTTCAGCCCCGCTGACAGCCCCATCGAACTCGAGATCGCCGTCGACCGGCGGAACCAGCGCGCATCCGTCGCCGTGATCGACCATGGCGAGGGCATCCCGCCGCAGATCCGCGACAAGATATTCCAGCGCTTCTGGCGCGCCGACACCTCACGTGCACGCGAGACCGGTGGCAGCGGACTCGGCCTGGCGATCGTCGCGTCGATCGTCGCCAGCCACAACGGCACCGTCCAGGTCGTCGAGACCCCGGGCGGCGGCGCGACCTTCCGGGTCTGGTTCCCTCTCGCAGAGTCCCCGAACGCGCCCCAGCGGCTCGCGATCACCCCGGCGCCCTGACCCCGGCGCCTCCTCCCCTGGCGCGGGTGGCGGTGAGTTGTCCCCAGCCGGGGCGTACTCGCCAGCCCGGCGCGGCATCCGCCATACGGTGGCAGCACACCCCTCGAAAGGACTGCAGATGCCCCGGTACCAGGTAGACAGTGAACTCGTGCTCAGCACCACGACGACGGCCAGGGCGACGCTCGGTCGGATTCAGGCGGAGGTTGCCGCGCTGCTCGGCCAACTCACCGGGCTGGAGGGTTCGTGGACCGGGCAGGCCGCCGCCGCGTTCCAGGCCGCCGTGACGGACTGGCGGGCGACTCAGCAGCAGGTTGCGCAGAGCGCTGAAAGCCTCGGCCAGGCGCTCAACCAGGCCGGCCAGCAGTATGCCGAGATCGAGCAGGCCAACGCGCGGCTCTTCGCCCGGTAACGGCGTCCGGTAGCGTCGTCGGTTGGATTGTGCCGGATGCCGGGACGCGGCGGATGCCGGACGTGTGGAGACCGGATCGGGATCGTGCCTGCCCGGACGCGAAAACAGGGCGCCTCCCGGAGGAGACGCCCTGTTGGCGGTGAAGCAGTCTAGCTATCGAGCAGGGTGGACTTAGAAGTCCATTCCGCCGGACGGGTCGCCGACTGGAGCAGCGTTCTTTTCCGGCTTGTCGGCGACAACGGCCTCGGTGGTGAGGAAGAGTCCGGCAATCGACGCGGCGTTGAGCAGCGCGGAGCGGGTGACCTTCACCGGGTCATTGATGCCGGCGAGGAGCATGTCAACGTACTCACCGGTCGCGGCGTTGAGGCCCCAACCGATCGGCAGGTTGCGCACCTTGTCGGCGACGACGCCGGGCTCGAGACCCGCGTTGAGGGCGATCTGCTTGAGCGGGGCGTCGATGGCGACCTTGACGATGTTCGCGCCGGTCGCCTCGTCTCCGACGAGCTCGAGCTTCTCGAACGCGGTCTTGCCGGCCTGGATGAGGGCGACGCCACCACCGGCGACGATGCCCTCTTCGACAGCAGCCTTCGCGTTACGGACGGCGTCCTCGATACGGTGCTTGCGCTCCTTGAGCTCAACCTCCGTCGCGGCGCCGGCCTTGATGACGGCAACGCCGCCGGCGAGCTTGGCGAGACGCTCCTGGAGCTTCTCACGGTCGTAGTCGCTGTCGGTGTTCTCGATCTCGTTGCGGATCTGCTGAACGCGACCGGCGATGGCTTCGGGGTCTCCGGCGCCTTCGACGATGGTGGTCTCGTCCTTGGTGATGACGATCTTGCGCGCGTTGCCGAGCAGGTCGAGGGTGACGTTCTCAAGCTTGAGGCCGACCTCCTCGGAGATGACCTGGCCACCGGTGAGGATGGCGATGTCCTGCAGCTGGGCCTTGCGACGGTCGCCGAAGCCGGGAGCCTTGACGGCGACCGACTTGAAGATGCCGCGGATCTTGTTCACAACGAGCGTGGCCAGAGCCTCGCCGTCGACGTCCTCGGCGATGATGAGGAGCTGCTTGCCGGTCTGGATGACCTTGTCCACGATCGGGAGGAGGTCCTTGATGTTGGAGACCTTGGAGTTGACGATCAGGATGTAGGGGTCTTCGAAGACCGCTTCCTGACGGTCGGGGTCGGTCACGAAGTACGCGGACAGGAAGCCCTTGTCGAAGCGCATGCCTTCGGTGAGCTCGAGCTCGGTGCCGAGGGTGTTGGACTCCTCGACGGTGACGACGCCTTCCTTGCCGACCTTGTCGATCGCCTCGGCGATGATCGCGCCGATTTCAGCGTCGCCGGCGGAGATGGATGCGGTGGCCGCGATCTCTTCCTTGGTCTCGACCTCTTTGGCGTTGGCGATCAGCTCTGCGATGACCGCAGCGGTGGCCTTTTCAATGCCGCGCTTGAGGCTGATCGGGTCTGCGCCGGCTGCGACGTTGCGCAGGCCTTCGCGGACGAGCGCCTGGGCGAGGACGGTCGCGGTGGTCGTTCCGTCGCCGGCAACGTCGTCGGTCTTCTTGGCGACCTCTTTGACGAGTTCCGCACCGATCTTCTCGTACGGGTCGTCGAGTTCGATTTCCTTGGCGATCGAGACACCGTCGTTGGTGATCGTGGGGGCGCCCCACTTCTTCTCCAATACGACGTTACGTCCGCGCGGGCCGAGGGTGACCTTGACCGTGTCAGCGAGGATGTTCAGGCCACGCTCAAGGCCACGACGGGCCTCTTCGTTGAAAGCAATGATCTTTGCCATATGTGTTTCTCGTCCCTCCCGGACGTTACCAAAACGGTGATGGGTTGGCACTCAAAAGGAGAGAGTGCCAAGTCGATTCTGGCACTCAGGGGTCGAGAGTGCAAGTGAGCGCCGGGAAGCGTCGGGAGGCTATGGGACGAGTTCGACGGAGCCGGTGCCGTTCGGGATCAGTTCGATCCAGGTATTGCCCGGGGCGAGGCGAATGGTGACCCCGTTGTCGTCGATCAGCCGGATCGGGTCGGCCTGCCCGGCCTTCGACCACGTCGCGTGCACGGTCTTGCCGCCGGCGGACACCGAGCCCTCCCCCGTGCCGATCATGACGGTCTTGGGCACCTCGCCGTAGGTACCGTCGATGTCGACCCGGAGCACGAGGACGTTGGTGGCGCCCCTGCGGGCGCCGGTCGTGTCGAGGTCCGGGGCGCCCTCCTGCGAGCGCAGGTAAGCCTGTGAGGCTGTGTCCCAGCTCCAGCCGGGATAGCGCGATGCGGAGAACCGCGCGTTGATCTGGGTGATCGGGGTGCCATCGACCCCGGCGGTCGATGCCGCGATGCTGCCCGCGTACGCGAACTGCTGCACCGGCGGCGCGACAGAAGCGTTGCGCCCGACGAGTTCGGCGGCCTTCAGCACGACGTTGTGCGGGGCCTCCCTGTCGGCGACGCGGGAGAACAGGCCCGTCGTGTCGTAATCGAAGACCGAGTTGATGACGGGGGTGGCCTTCATCATGTCGACGAAGACCTGCTGTCCGCCGGAGTAAGCGACGATCCCGCCGAACGGCGTGATGATGTCGGGGTCCATCGGCCGGATCGACCGCACCGGGCCGATCGCGTCGGGTATGTCGGACTGCCAGACGCCGACGTAACGGGTCAGTCCGCCCTCGACGAGTTCCTCGAAGACGATGTCAGCCCGATCCAGCGAGATCTGGGGCCTGGCGGCCTCGTGGTTGTCGATCTTCACGGCGAGGGACGGGTTCGCAGCCTTCCCGGCCGGCACGATCGTGCCACGAAGCGGCGCGATCGCCAGCGGCGCCGGGGCGTCGACGGCAGCGGCGGTGGGTTCCACGGTCGCCGTCGGCGTCGCCGTGGTCGGCGGCTCGGTTCCGGAGCACGCCGTCATCACCAAGAGGAGGCATGGAAGAAGCACGGCACCGAAAAGTCGTGCCGTGCTTCGCCCGTGGATTCTTGCAGTTCTTTTCGCTGTCACGCCCCACACCCTAACGCGGCAAACTCGCGGATGCCGCGCGGCTCGGGGTGTTGCCCGAGATTGGGTGCGCTTGGTGTGGGTGCGCCTGATCTTTTCAGATCAGACGGGACGTACCGACTCGGCCTGTGGCCCCTTTGCCCCGGTTCCCAGTTCGAAGATGACGTGCTGTCCCTCTTCCAAAACCTTGTATCCGTGCATGTCGATGGCGGAATAGTGGACGAAGACGTCCTGTCCGCCGCCGTCGACGGTGATGAAGCCGAAACCCTTTTCAGCGTTGAACCATTTGACGGTTCCGTTCGCCATGTGTAACTCCCCAGTGCTCTGATATTTTCGGCAACCGCCCGTTGGCCGTACCGGGCCTGGCGCATGTGACTGCGTCCATCTGGTCCTACCGGTGGGATGCCCCAGGGGGCAACCGGACGAACGAGATGAGCGACCTGAGTCAAAGATTACTGAAGCCAAGAAAGAACGAAAGGGGGTTGACGAGGAGCCCCCGTGGAGTTATACAACCGGAGGCGAATGGCCGGTCAGGACGTAGGCGTGGTGCTTGACACGAAGTCAGCCCCGACGACGACCGTGAGGTCGGCCCCCGAGGTTGCGAAGTCGCTCGCGAGGAGCACCGTGGATCCCGGAAACGAAGCCGCGACCCCGCGGGCGGCGCCCTCGAGGGTCGCATCGGCGTAGTACACGGTCGTCTTGGTCACGTCTTCGGTGCTCGCGTTACTGAGCGCGCCGACGGTCCAGCCGGCCGCGGAGAGGACTTCCCCGGCAGCCTTGGCGACACCCGTGCCCTTTGTGCCGTTGAGCACGGTCACGGTGAGACTCGGATCGACCGTCGCGACGGCCGTCGGAACGGCGGTCGCGGCATCCGTCGCCGTGTCTGTCGCCGAGCTGGAGGACAGCCCGGGGATCGCGATGTTGAGTTTGTTGCTGAGCGAGGCCATCCCGAAGACTCCGAGGCCGATCAGGACGGCCGTTGCCCCCAGTGCCCACCAGAACGCAACCCAGTGGCGTCCCTTCTTTCCGGGGGCGCGATGGGCGCCCACTCGGTCGAGGGAGTGCGGCAGGTGGTCGAAGCGGTCTTTCGGATAGGTGGGAGGCATTGTGGGGCTGGGTCGATCCTCTTGTCGCGGGCGAATGGGTGGAACGTCGGGGTCGAAATCCGGCTGCGCCTAGGGGGCGGGGCTGGTTCGGTGCTCCGGAGCGCGCACTGTCCGGCGCTCCCGTGCCTGCTCACGGGCTGCACGCATCCGCTGCAGGCGTTTCACCAGCATGGGATCGTGAGCCAGGGCAAGAGGGGAGTCGATCAAAACGCCCAATAGTTGATAGTACCGGGCCGAGGACAGCCCGAACTCGGAACGGATCGCCTGCTCCTTGGCTCCGGCATGGGTGAACCAGCGCCGTTCGAAGCTCAGGATGCCGCGGTCGCGGTCGGTGAGGCCGCCCGGGGAGTCGGCGGGGTCCGGGTCACGCACGCCGTCCACCATCCACCTCTTTCACCATCGCCATTCGCTGCTCGAATCCTATTTGGCGTCGGCTATGGATTCGCTGGGCCACGCGGGTCGCTCCCTCGCCGGGAGGAAAAGTGCCCGGGCAGGCGCGGGAGCGTGCCGGTGAGCGTCCCGGTGTGAAAGTGCTGAACGGGCCCGGGAATCGGAATACGCCCCTGCCGGGCTGAGTTTAAGCTTGCTGGGAGGGTTGGCGGCCACGCTGCACTGCGCCCTCGCCCGATGGGAAGGATGAACCATGGACTACGAAGTCACGAAGTCAGACGCTGAATGGGCCGCGGAACTCGGGCCGGAGAAGTTTGCCGTACTGCGGCAGGCCGCCACCGAGCGAGCCTGGACCGGGGAGCTGCTCGACGAGAGCCGTTCCGGCATCTATACCTGCGGCGCCTGCCACGCCGAACTCTTCAAGAGCGGCACGAAGTTCGATTCCGGGTGCGGCTGGCCGAGCTTCTATGAGTCGGTGCGCCCGGAGGCCGTCGAACTCATCGAGGACACCTCCCTCGGCGTCGTCCGCACCGAGGTGCGCTGCGCGAACTGCGGTTCCCATCTCGGGCATGTCTTCGACGACGGTTTCGGCACCCCGACCGGCGACCGCTACTGCATGAACTCCATCTCGCTCGAGTTCAAGCCGGTCGACTAGACCGTGTCCACGCCGCTCGAGGCGATCGGCGGGCGGCGTTCGTCGTCCGCCGTGACACCGGATGCCCCCACGCACGACGACCTGCTCCCGCTCGTGGCCGCGTGTGCGCGCGTGGCCGACCACGGGGCCCTGCGACCCTGGCGCCTGATCGAGCTGCGCGGGGACGCCCGCACGCGGCTCGGGGCTGCGTTCGCCGCGGCATCCGCACGCCTCGCTGCTGAGGCCGGTGCGGAACCGCCGTCCGCTGCGGAGTTGGCCAAGCTCGCGGGCAAGCCGCTTCGGGCATCACTGTTGATCGCGGTCGTCGCGAGCCATCGGGAGAGCGACAAGGTCGAACCGTGGGAACAGGACGTCACAGCGGCGGGTGTCGGACATGCCCTGAGCCTCCTGTTGACACACGCCGGCTGGGGTGTGATGTGGCGCACCGGGGCGTTCACCCGCACCGCTGAGGTGCACCGGCTGCACGGGCTCACCGAATCGGAGGAGTTGCTCGGCTGGCTCTATGTCGGCGGAGTGCCGTCTGGTGCGAAGCCGGGCGTCCGGCTCCCGATCGACCCTGCCGCGCACCTCACCGCCCTCTGACCACCCCCTGACCGCCGCTGACTGCCGCCATTTTCGGTTTTTGAGGGTCGCGCGCCACGTGCGCCGCTTCGCGC
>NZ_JASJXJ010000046.1:0-23974 GCF_035018685.1 Cryobacterium sp. RTC2.1 | reverse complement strand
GCCTAGGCGGTGGCGGGCCGCGGGGTGCGGGCGGGCGCGCGCTTGGGCTTGGTCTCTGCGGCGTCTCCACTGGACACTCCGCCGTCAACGATGCCCTCTTCGATGGGCGCCTTGGGCAGCGGCATCTCGATGGGGGGAACGTCCGAGACCGGGCGCTTGTCGCTCGAGAGCCACTGCGGGCGCGGCGGGAGCTTTTCGATGCCGGCGAAGATCGGCGCGAGTTCGGTCTGGCCGAGGGTCTCGTGCTCGAGCAGTTCCGCGGCGAGCGTGTCGAGAATGGCGCGGTTCTTGCCGAGCACCTCGTATGCCTCGTCGTGGGCGGCCTCGAGCAGCAGGCGCACCTCGGTGTCGACGCTCTCGGCGAGGCGCTCGGAGTAGTCGCGCTGGTGGCCCATGTCGCGACCCAGGAACATCTCACCGGACGCCTGGCCCAGCTTGAGCGGGCCGACGGCGGCGCTCATGCCGAACTCGGTGACCATCTTGCGGGCGGTCGCCGTGGCCTTCTCGATGTCGTTGCTCGCGCCGGTGGTCGGGTCGTGGAAGATCATCTCTTCCGCGACACGGCCGCCCATCGCGTAGGCGAGCTGGTCGAGGAGTTCGTTGCGGGAGACGGAGTAACGGTCTTCGAGCGGCATGACCATCGTGTAACCGAGGGCACGGCCGCGGGGAAGGATGGTGATTTTCGTGACAGGGTCCGTGTTGTTCATTGCGCTCGCGACGAGGGCGTGGCCGCCCTCGTGATAGGCGGTGATCAGCTTTTCCTTGTCGCGCATGATGCGGGTGCGGCGCTGCGGGCCGGCCATCACCCGGTCGACGGCCTCATCGAGGGCGCGGTTGTCGATCAACTGCGCGTTCGAGCGTGCGGTCAGCAGGGCGGCCTCGTTGAGGACGTTGGCGAGGTCAGCGCCGGTGAAGCCGGGGGTCTTGCGGGCGAGGACCTCGAGGTCGACTCCCTGCGCCATCGGCTTGCCCTTGGCGTGCACCTCGAGGATCTTCTTGCGGCCGAGCATGTCGGGGGCGTCGACGCCGATCTGGCGGTCGAAGCGGCCGGGGCGGAGCAGCGCGGGGTCGAGGATGTCTGGGCGGTTGGTCGCGGCGATCAGGATGACGTTCGCCTTGACGTCGAAGCCGTCCATCTCGACGAGCAACTGGTTGAGGGTCTGCTCGCGTTCGTCGTGCCCGCCGCCCATGCCGGCGCCGCGGTGGCGGCCGACGGCGTCGATCTCGTCGATGAAGATGATCGCGGGGGCGTTCTCCTTGGCCTGCTGGAACAGGTCGCGGACGCGGCTCGCGCCGACGCCGACGAACATCTCGACGAAGTCGGAGCCGGAGATCGAGTAGAACGGCACCCCGGCCTCGCCTGCGACGGCGCGGGCGAGCAGGGTCTTACCGGTTCCGGGAGGGCCGTAGAGCAGCACACCCTTGGGGATGCGCGCTCCGACGGCCTGGAACTTCGCGGGTTCCTTGAGGAAGTCCTTGATTTCTTCGAGCTCTTCGATGGCCTCGTCTGCGCCGGCGACGTCCGCGAAGGTGACCTGCGGGCTCTCCTTCGAGACGAGCTTGGCCTTCGACTTGCCGAACTGCATGACCTTGTTGCCGCCGCCCTGCATGCCCGAAAGCATCAGCCAGGCGAACCCGCCGATCAGGATCACGGGGAGCAGGTAGCCGAGCAGGGTCACGAACCAGTTGGTCTGCGGCACCTCATCGGTGAAGCCGCCGGACAGGTCGGCGCTCGTGACGGCGTTGACGACCTCGGTGCCACGCGGAGCGACGTAGTAGAACTGCACCTTGGTGCCGAGCTTGTCGTCGGCCTGGGACAGTGTGAGGTCGACGCGCTGCTCGCCGTCGACGATCTTGGCCTCCGAGACCTTTCCGTCCTTGAGGAACTGGAGTCCCTGTGCGGTCGGAATCTCTCGGAACCCGGACATGGTGATCAGACTCGACCCTATCCAGACGGCGATAATCGCCAGAATGATGTAGAGGAGTGGCCCGCGGAGTAGCTTCTTGACGTTCATCGTGTTGTCAGGCTACCGTGCCCGCACTGAGCGGTCACCGTGTGTTCGCCCTGAGCGCGATGCGAGGCCGAGGCAGGCATCCGCTTCTCAGGAGTAGATGTGCGGGGCGAGCACGGCAACGGAACGCAGGTTGCGGTACTTCTCGGCATAATCGAGGCCGTAACCGACGACGAACTGGTTCGGGATGTCGAAGCCGAGGTACTTGACGTCGATGTCGACCCGGGCGGCGTCCGGCTTGCGGAGCAGCGCGCAGATCTCGACGGATTCCGGCTGGCGGGACTTGAGGTTCGCGATCAGCCAGGACAGGGTCAGGCCGGAGTCGATGATGTCCTCGACGATGAGCACGTTGCGGCCGTGCAGGTCGGTGTCGAGGTCCTTGAGGATCCGGACGACGCCGCTCGACTGGGTTCCGGAGCCGTATGAGCTCACCGCCATCCAGTCCATCGCGATCGGATGCTTGAGTTCGCGGGCCAGGTCGGCCATCACCATCACTGCGCCTTTGAGGACACCGACGAGCAGGAGATCCTTGCCCGCGTAGTCGGCTTCGATCCGGCGGCAGAGTTCGGCGAGGCGGCCGTGGATCTGCTCTTCTTCGATCAGGATTTCGGTGAGGTCGCCATCAATGTCGCGGGGTTCCATGGGGGAGGGAGGGTCCTTTGCTTTGTGCGTATTCAGTTGGCCGTGCGTGCCGTGCGAGGCCGGGCCCGGTGAAGACGAGCCAGCCATCGTGCCGTACAACTCTAACGCCTGGCAGGTCGAGCGGGCCCTGGCCGTGCCAATCGGTCACGAGCCGGCCGACGGCCAGGGTCGCCCCGCGGGGCAGGGCCATCACGACGGTGCCAGCGCCGGCACCGGCGGCGCGCAGGACTGTGCGTGCCGCCGCGAGCCGGATCAGCCGGTTCCGGAGCGCGGCGGGCTGTTCGGCGAGCACCTCGACGGGCACACGGATACCGCCTGCGACGATCTCGAAGGATCCGCCAGCGAGCTCCGCCGCGCGTTCGTCGAGGGCTGCGGCGTCTTCCCGCAACAGGTCCGCGGTGCGGGCGAGTGCCTCGGCGACACCGGGTCCGAGCTCGCGCTCGAGCGACGGCAGGACCGTGTCGCGTACCCTGACGCGGGCGAACCGTTGTTCCGCGTTGTGCGGGTCCGTCCAGGGGGTGAGGCCGGCATCCGTGCAGGCGGCGACGGTCTGGGCGCGGCGGATCCCGAGCAGGGGGCGGAGGTACGCGCCGCTGACCCGCAGCATGCCGTGCAGGCTGACCGGGCCGGAGCCGCGGGCGAGGCCGAGCAGCACGGTCTCGGCCTGGTCGTCGAGCGTGTGACCGAGCAGCACGTGGCTCGCGCCGGTGTCGGCGAGTGCACGGACGAACGCGGCATAGCGGCCGGTGCGGGCCGCGGCCTCCGGGCCGCTGTAGGTCTCGGCGGGGTCGGTGTCTGCGGCACTCCCCCGGTGGTTCTCGCCGTGGTCGACGGTGATGCGCACGACGAGCACGGGGTCGAGGCCGAGGGCCGCTGCCTGCCGGGCGGCCTCGGCGGCGACGTCCGCGGACCCGGGCTGCAGGGCGTGGTCGACGATCACGGCCCCGGCGCGGAGTCCCGCCCGCGCTGCCTCGAAGGCAGTCCCGGCCGCGAGCGCGAGCGAATCCGGGCCGCCGCTGAGGCCGACGAGGACGAGGCCGCGCGTTTCGGCGTCTGGTGCGGAGGCGCCGGGGACGGAGGCGCCCGGGGCGGAGGGTTCGGACCCGGAAGCCTGCGGCGTCGCTGAGGAGCCGAGCCCGGCGTCCGCCAGCACGGCGCGGATCGCCCGGCGGATGTCGGCGATCTCCGGTGTCAGTCTCGGGCGGCGCGTTGACTCCATCCAGTAACGTTATCCGGAGACTGTGAACAAGGGAGAGACCAGGCCATGGCCGCATATGACGCAGTAATCGAAATTCCCCGGGGAAGCCGCAACAAGTACGAGGTCGACCACGAGACCGGACGGGTCTACCTCGACCGTGTGCTCTACACGAGCTTCGTGTACCCGACGGACTACGGGTTCTTCGAGAACACCCTCGGCCTCGACGGCGATCCCGTCGACGTTCTCGTGCTGCTCGACTTCCCGCTGTTCCCCGGCGTCGGCGTCTCGGTGCGTCCGGTCGGTGTCTTCAACATGACGGATGACGGCGGCTCTGACGCCAAGGTCATCGCCGTTCCCGCGGGCGACCCCCGCTGGGACCACATCCAGGACGTCCTCGACATCCCGGAGTACACCCGCAAGGAGATCGAGCACTTCTTCGAGCACTACAAGGACCTCGAACCGAACAAGTGGGTCAAGACGGAGGGCTGGGGCGACGCCGCCGAAGCCAACCAGATCGTCGAAGACGGCATCAAGAAGCTCGCCGCCGAGGGCCACTGACCTCTAGCGCGCTTCGTGCGTCGCGCTCGCGCGCTGCCGCACCACGAAGGCCTCCCGGATCGCTCCAGGGGGCCTTTCTGCGTCGCGGACCCCCCGGCATCCGCTCTCGCGCGCCACGTGCGCCACTGCGCGCCAGGCATGCCGGCAGCGTAGCGGCGGAAATGGCGCGCGGGAGGGTGCGAGCGCTGCGGGACGGGACGGGCGAGGGGCGGTCGGGTCAGCCGGTGGGGCGGCCCACGTAGGACGCGACGTCGCCGGGCGACCAGATTGAGTGGATGCGCACGGGCTTGCCGACGTCGGGGGCCTCGAGAACCTGGCCACCGCCGACGTAGATGGCCACGTGGTAGTAGTCGCCGCCGCTGCCCCAGAAGACGAGGTCCCCGACCTGCACGTTACTGAAGGAGACGAGCCGGCCCTGGCTTGCCATGGTGTTGTACTGGTTCGTGGCGGAATGGGTGCCGATGTAGACCCCGGCCGCGGCATAGGCGGCCTTGGTCAGACCGGAGCAGTCCCACGCGTCGGGGCCCGAGCCGCCGAGGAGGTAGCGGTCGCCGAGCTGAGCGCGGGCGAAGGCGATTGCGGTCTGCACGGCGCTCGCGTTCGGAGCGGGCGCGGTCGCCGCGCCGCCGCCCGAGGACGAGCCGGATCCCGAGCTGCCGGAGCCGGAGCTGCTGCCGGATCCCGAACTGCCGGACCCGGAGCTGCCGGATCCCGAATTGCTCCCGCCCCCCGCGGCCGGAGCCTGGGCTTGAGCCGCAGCAGCAGCAGACGCGGCTGCAGCCCGCGCGGCCGACGCCGCCTGGTCTGCGGCAGCCCTGGCCGCTGCCGCAGACTGCGCCGCAGCGAGCGCGGCCGCTGCAGCCGCGGCATCCACACCGGCCTGGTAGGAACGCTCGGTGTCTGCCGTGGTGTCCTTGAGGAGGGCGAGCTGCCCGTAGAGATCGTTCGACTTCTGCTGCTCGGCCTCGAGGGCGGCTTCCGCGGCCTGGGCCGCGCCACTTGCCGCATCGAACTTCGTCATGGACTCGCCCGTGAGCCGGGTGCGCTCGACGGTCGCCGCGGCGGCCTGCCCGCCGAGGGACTCTGCCGAGTTCTTGTCCTGGACGGCCTCCCGGTAGATGGTCTCGGACTGCTCGCTGAGCTTGCTCGCGGTTCCGAGCTGCTCGAGGAGGTCGTCGGCGCTGCTGCCGTTCAGGAACAGGTTGAGCGAGAGGTCCTGCGCGCCGGTCTTGGCCAGGTGCGCGGCGATCAGGCCGGCCCGCATCTTCGAGGTGTCCGCCTTCTTCGACGCGGTCGCGGCCTGTTCGGTCAGGCTCGTCTCACGCAGGGTGGCGGCGTCGAGCTCGTCCTGGGAGACCCGGTACGCCTCCGCGGCGATCTGCGAGGCCTTGGACGCGGCATCCGCCGCCGTTTGCAGGCCGGTCAGCAGCGCCGTGATCTTCTCGATCTCGGCCTGCTTCGTCGCCTCATTGGCTTTCGCGTTCTGTACGTCGTCCCAGCTGGGGTAACCCTGGTCGCCGTAGGCGGCGGGAGCGATGATGCCGACGGATGCCGAGACCGCGCCGATCGCGACGGCCGCGGCGAAGAGGCGCACGGGCTTCCGTTTCGTGAAGGACGTGCCGTCGTTAGCCAAGTGGTGCTCCCTTGCTTGCCATGAAGGGCACGGCGTTGGACTTGACGCCGTTGATCCGCACTTCGAAGTGGAGATGGCAGCCATCTGCGGCCCCGGTCATCCCGACGCTGCCGATGTTCTGTCCAGCGCTGACGCTCTGGCCGTTCGACACGAAGATGCCGCCGGGACGGATGTGCGCGTACCCGGTCGAAATTCCGCCGCCGTTGTTGATCTGGATGTAGTTGCCGTACGTACCATTGGGGCCGGCGTATTCAACGACACCGTCGTGGGCTGCGTAAATCGGAGCGCCACAGCTGGCGCCGAGGTCGGTACCGTAGTGGAATGTTCCGCTGCAGCCGGTCGAGCCGCAGATGGATGCGCGCGGGCCGAATCCATCGGTGATGCGCCCGCTGGCCGGAACGGCCCAGCCCTGGGAGCTGATGTACCCGCCGCCGAGGCCGGCTCCGGCGCTGCCGGTTGCCCCGCCGCTCGAGTTGCCGCGGTTGGCTGCGGCGGCCGCGGCAGCAGCAGCCGCCGCCCGGGCGGCTTCGATCGCCGCGAGACGGGCGCGCTCGGCGACGCCGGCCTCATAGCCCGCGGTGGTGGACGCCTGCGCGTCCTGCATGAAGGCGAGCTGGGCGGCGAGTTCGACACTCTTGGACTCTGACTCGGCGAGAGCGCTCGCGGCGGCCTCTGCGGCCGCCTGCGCGGCGACCATCGCGGCCTGCGCAGCGACATTCAGGGTCTCGCGTTCGGTCTGGGCAATCTTGGCCTGGTCTCCGAGCGCCTGGGCGGAGTTCGTGGCGGCCTGGGCCTCCTCGTAGACGCCGGTGCTGCGCTCGACCATCTTGCTCATGCTGCCGAGCTTGGCGAGCAGGGCGTCGGCGCCCTGGCCGCTCGCATCACCGTCGAGGAAGAGGTTGACGGTGAGGTCGGTGCCTCCCGTGCGGTAGAGCTGGGCCGCGAGCTGACCGGCCTGCTTCGTCGCGGCGTCCGCTGTCGCCTTGCTCGTATCGGCCTGCGCCTGGAGGTCGGATGCGCGCCGGGTGGCGTCGTCGTAGTTCTGCTGGGCGACCTGGAGTTCGGCGCCGCGCTTCTCGGACTCGGCCTGGGTCTGGGCGACCTGGGTCTGAAGATTCGAGATCAGATTCTGGATTTCGGTGACCTTGGCGGACGCGGCGGCCGTGTTCGACTTCGCGTTCTGCACGTCCTGCCAGCTCGGGTAGTCGACAGCCTGGGCGCCGCCGGCGGGAATCACGAGCGTCACGATGAGGGCGAGGGCCGTGGCGAGGGCCGTTGCGGCGGTGCCTCTGAACAGGCCCCGATGACTGTGAACGCGGCGTCCGCCGGCCGGCCGGAGTGGACCCGACTGTTCGCTGGCCCCGCGGTCACTCGTCACTGCCTTGCGCATAGAACTCCCTGATTGGGCACCGCGTGAACACACTGGTCACGATGCCACTCTTTTCACAGTAACAAGTTCGCGCCAGTATCGCCCGCTATCGGACCCGAATCTAACCCCCAACCGGGCGGATCGGCCGCCATTCGCGGGCGCGCCGGGGCGCGGGCGACACGCCACGGGCATCGGTCCACGTGCCGATTTGGGGTTTTCACCCAAGAGACCGTATGCTTACTCGTCGGTAGCCATGATGTTTATGGCGTCTCGGCCCCATCGTTTAGAGGCCTAGGACGGCGCCCTTTCACGGCGTTAACACGGGTTCGAATCCCGTTGGGGCTACGCAACCTGCCTAACTGAATGTGCAACAATAAGCAGGTAGTAAATCAGTACAAGTAACACCGAATAAATGAAAACGTACGTTTGGTTCTCATTGTGAGGCCCTGTAGCGCAGTTGGTTAGCGCGCCGCCCTGTCACGGCGGAGGTCGCCGGTTCAAGTCCGGTCAGGGTCGCAAAGGTAAAACGCCCTTTCGCGAGAGAGGGTTTTTTCCTTGGAAAGCGACTTCTCGAGTTACTTTCTGGCCCTGTAGCTCAGCTGGTAGAGCGTTCGACTGAAAATCGAGAGGTCACGGGATCGACGCCCGTCGGGGCCACCCGCTGAAATCCCCGGTTATCCGGGGTTTTTCTCGTTAACGGATGTCTTTTCTCCGGACTCGAATTCGGCCTTTGGCCAGATTCTGCCCACACTTCAAATAGTCGCGTGGTCATCGAAGGCCGGTGAAACGGTCCCCAATTGGCTTCGCGGGCCGACGCGACCGAGGCATGGATGAGGGCGATCGAGCTCACTTCAGTGCCGCCCCACTGCGCAGCCTGGACACTACGACCCACGATCTCCATGGCCCCAACGACCAGAGCCGTGGCTGCCGTTGCGACCCCGGCTTGCGTGACCGTATCCTCTACCCTTCCCCGCACCCGGACTTGGCTGGACAGCCTATGATCCGCCGCAGATCTTCGGCAATCCTCGCGATTTCCGCATCAGGCACGGCGCGCAACCAGTTGCCTCGACGGCGCATCGGTATCACCGGGAGCGACACGGACCCTTCGATGGTGGCGACCTCGATGGTGATCGAAGTCATCGTCCGCATTCCAACAAGTGCCGATCCAAGGACGACACTCCTCACCCGATCCGAGGGGAAGACTGCGGCAGGAGCCCCAGAAACCCGGCCCGCCAGGACGTGCACGTCTTGCCCATCCGCGACCAGCGTCGCGTATGTAGTCGGCTTCACTCGAGAGCGTGCCAGCTCTAAAGCAGTCGTAAGCACATTAAGGCGTTCGGCGAGAAGCGGTGCAACGACCATCGGAACGACGACGGCGGAAGGGAAGGTCTGTTCTGCTCGCGCCAAACGGCGTGCGTTCTGGAAGCCGAAGACGGCGAACACTCCGAAAACAAACAGAAGAGGGGTGCCTACCGCAAGAACACTCATTCCACCAAGGCCGCCGTTGGAAGCACGAATGACGCGGTACACCAACAACACGGCGCACGCACTCACGCCGCAGACTCCCAACCAGAAGCTCGGTCGCTGTCGTCGCCGCGTCAATTCCGGCTCATTTGAGTGCGTCGCGAACGACTCATCCTCAACATGGCGCCTCTTTCCCCGGGCTGAACGAGTTGAGCCTAGCGGCACCCGAGTGTCGCAAAGACTCAGAGTCCACCCATGAGGCTGCAGGTGTAGACGCCGTCGCTTGTCTTTACCCGGATGGTCGTTGTCGCCTCGGCGCTCGAAGAGTAGATCTCACCGCCGCCGGCGGTGAGCCCACGCAAGCTGAGCCCGTCGACCGTTTCGCCCCACAACGTCTGCTCAGGCATGCAGTCGAAGTGGCGTCCGGCGAATGAGACCTTCGAGGGGACGGCGTGGGGCCAGAAGTCCCAGTCGCCTGTCGCGTCATGCACGGACCAGCGTTGGATTCCGGCGCCAATGACGGCGAGCATTGCCAGTGCGAGAATCACATTCCCCCACTCGGCTCTCCGAACGCTCATACGATGCACTCCCCCGTGTACTTGAGCCTCGATGGGCGGCGGACGGACACACTCCGCGCATCAGATCGCCCCGGTCACTCCTCCGGTTCCACAGAGCATTCGGCCGGGCCTTTGGCTTGAGACTATTCTGCCCACCTGCAAGGCCCGATCGGCGCCCGAGAGTGCGACACTACGGATATGTGCGCAACGGATAGGGTCATCGTCTCGACTCTCGACGGGCAACTATTCGTCGAGGTCTGGCTCGTCGAGGACGATGAATTCAATCGCGCCAAGGAATTCTTCG
This sequence comes from Cryobacterium sp. RTC2.1, assembly GCF_035018685.1. Classification (NCBI taxonomy): domain Bacteria; kingdom Bacillati; phylum Actinomycetota; class Actinomycetes; order Micrococcales; family Microbacteriaceae; genus Cryobacterium; species Cryobacterium sp. RTC2.1. The sequence continues at coordinate 14,237 of NZ_JASJXJ010000046.1, read as the reverse complement.
AGGCAGCACTGCGTGACGGACGGTTCGAAGATCAGGCGGCAAGTCTGCGAATGTCAGACTGGTCGGTCCAGGCCACCAATACAGGCGGAGCCAAGCTGTCTATCATGCGTAAGACATCGGGCGGCACGGGCACGGACGCCGAGATGGAATGGACCCTATGGCCTCTCTCGGGGCCACTCGTTGACCTCACAATCCGCAACCGAGGCGAAGTCGTGTGGTCGGTTCTGGCATGCGCACCAGCAGTGAACGAGCACAAGCAGCCACTATCGGCCGGGTCTTTGGAAAGCCTTCGACCGATGCCTGACTGACTCACCCGGGCCCAGCGGTACTCAATAACAGTTCAAGCGCTCAGGCCGGCGGGAAGGCCGACGCGAGCGCTCGGTGGATCTGCCGCAACATCGGCTCGTCGAGAGGCCCCGTCACCGGATGGCAGGGCGGGCCGTCGCTAGGCTCGATTCATGAGTATCCGGCTTCGAGGGGCGAGCGCCCGCCAGTCCCCCGCGTTCCGCACCGGTAGTGCTGCTGACACCGCGGAGTGCGTCGCGCTGTGGGTCCGGGCCTGCGCCACGCGCGATGGGGCGGCCGTCGCAGGAGTGGCCGAACGGGCTCGACCGAAGTTCGACCACGCCGAGAGTTGGATCGTGGCTGAGGAAACCGGTGCCGGAATCCGGGGCTTCGTTCTCGCAACAACGCCGAAGAGAGGGCTACCGACCGATCCACCCGACGCTGCGGTGGTGAGCCTGCTCGCCGTTGCACCAGACGCGCAGGGACGTGGGCTCGGGAGAGCGCTTCTGGTCAGTGTTGCCGAGGAACTCAAGCACCACGGTCACAAGCACGCTGTCCTGCACGTCCTCACGGACAACCACCCTGCTGTCGATCTCTATCGGCATGAGGGATGGCGGCCGTTGGGAGAGCCGTTCCAACACTCACTTCTGAAGAGGCCTGCGCAAACCTATGCGCTCGACCTGGATTCACGCGCGAAGGGCTGATCCGTTGACGCGAGAACGATGACGCCAGGCGGTGCCGTTGCTCGACGGACCGGCCCCAGGCGGTTCCGGCGAGGATGAGGGCGATACCGACGTATCCGGCGACGGCCACCGGGTCATGGGCGACGGCGATTCCGACAAGTGCAGCCCAGACCGGCTCAGTTCCGAGGAGGAGGCTCACTCTGGAGGGCGAGGTGCGTCGGACGGCCCAGGTTTGGATCAGGAACGCGAAGACGGTGCACGCGACGACGAGGTAGAGGAACAGGACCGTACGTCCGGGGTCGAGACGAGCCAGAAAGTGCGGGATCGAGTCGCCGTAGAACAGTGACGCCGCCGAGAAGATCATCGCGCAGGTCGAGAGTTGCACCGTGGTGAGGTGGAGCGAGTTCATCGGAGTGTTGCCCGTGAGCCTGGACATCGACGTGACGTGGATGGCACGGATGATGGCCGCGGCGAGCATGAGCAGGTCGCCGAGGCTCGGCGCCTGGAAGACACCGCCGCTGGCGAGCAGGGCGACTCCACCGATGGCGATCAGCGCGGCCAGGAAGAACCTGCCGGGCAGCCGGCGACCCGAGACGGCGGAATCCAGAATCGGCGTGAATACGATCGTCAGGCTGATGATGACTCCGGCATTCGTGGCCGATGTGTGGGCGATCCCGAAGGTTTCGAAGGCGAACACGGCAGCCAGCACAATCCCGAGCAGTATCCCGGATCGCAATTCCGCTTGCGTGATCCGGTGCCGCCGTGCGGCGACGAGGGCCGCCATGATGACCGCAGCGAGCAGCATCCGTGTTGCGAGCAGGGCGACGACGGATTGGGGCGTGACCAGTTCTTTGGCGACGAGGTACGTGGATCCCCACGCGGCGGCCACCAGGAGCAGGAGCAGGTCGACGCGGAATCGACTGAGGAGGGCGGGCATTCCTCCATCGTCCGGCCTGACTTCACGTAATACAAGAGAGCACTTTAGTGTCGAATGCATTAGTTTCAACTTATGGAACTCGGTCAGCTTCGCGCGTTGCGAGAGCTGGGTGACCGGGGCAGCATTGCTGCCGTCGCGGCGGCGATGCACGTCACGCCGTCGTCGGTGTCCCAACAGATCAGTGCCCTGCAACGTCAGTCGCCCGCTCCCTTGACCTTCAGGGACGGCAGAAGGACGGCACTCACGGATGCCGGGCGCGCCCTCGCGCTGGCGGCGATCGACGTCGAGGTGGCACTCGAACGCGCCGCGCAGGCGGTGGCGCGTTTCCAGGGCGATCACCTGGGCACCGTTTCCGTGACCGCCTTCCATAGCGTGGGCCTGGCCGTCTTCGGATCGTTGATCGCGGCCTGCCGGAGGCCCGACCTGCCCGGCGTTCGGCTGAGCGATTTTGATGTGGCCCAGGAGGACTTCCCCCTTCTCACCATCGATCATGATCTTGTGCTCGCCCATCGGCTGGTCGGCAGCCCCGCATGGCCGGGGTCGGTTCGGGTGGAACCCCTCCTGTACGAGCCCCTGGATATCGCGGTCCGACACGATCACCGACTCGCAGCGAAAGCCGCAATCGAGCCGGCGGATCTTCGCGACGAGGAATGGGTCGCGGTGCACGAAGGCTTTCCGCTCACGCAGGCTCTCGCCCTGATCGCGGGAATCGGAGGGAACGAGGCGCGGATCCTGCACCGGATCAACGAATTCTCGGTAGCCGCGTCCATCGTCGACGCGAGCGGATGCGTCGCCCTGATGCCTCGTTACACAACCGACCTGCGCGACCACCCGGGGTTGGTCCTTCGTCCGCTGGCCTACCCCGGACTCGGACGGCACATCGATTGCCTTGCCCGGCCGGAGACCCTCGAGCGCGCCAACGCGCAGGCGGTACTGGCGCAGATCAAGGCGATAACCGAGACTCTCACCCAGTGATCTTTCCGTTTCACGGCCCGACGCCCACAGGTCAGCCATAACATGAGACCTCCACTGAAAGCGTGATGATCATGGACGAGACAGCAGTTTTCGAGCGAGAGCGTCCCCGGCTGTTGCGTATTGCCGGACGCATCCTGCGCGATGGCGCGGAAGCCGAAGACATCGTCCAGCAGGCCTGGCTGCGGCTTCACGCCACAGAGGCCGTGATCGACAATCTGCCGGCCTGGCTGACCACGGTCACGACACGGCTGTGCCTGGACAGACTGCGCGTCGAGAAACCCATTCTCGTTGACGACCTCGAGTCCCCGTCGCGAACCGCCGATCCAGCGGATGAGCTCGCCCTCGCCGACACGGTCGGGATCGCCCTCCAGGTGGTGTTGGACCGCCTCACGCCTACGGAGCGTGTCGCGTTCGTCCTTCACGACAGCTTCAGCATTGACTTTCCCACGATCGCCGCAATCCTCGGGAGCACTCCAGCCGCTGCACGCAAGCTCGCTTCGAGGGCGCGAAGCAAGATCCGCCCGCAGGGCCAGGAGCACGGCCGCGCCGACTGGAAAGTCGTGGACGCATTCCTCGCCGCCTCGCGGCAAGGCGATTTCGGGCAACTCCTCAAGCTGCTGGCACCGAACGTAGTGGTCGTCGGCGATGACGCGGCCATAGCGGCGGGGACCCCGTCGCGGATCGAAGGGCGGACAGCGGTGGCAACGATGTTCAACGGCGCAGCCAAGGCCGCTCTCCCCGTCTTTGTTGACGGGCGCGCCGGGGCCGCATGGTTTCATCGCGGTTCCCCCCGTGTTGCGTTTGACTTCACGGTCCTCGACGGCGTCGTGTCTCGAATCGACTTCCGCGCAGACCCGGAGGTCCTGGAACACATCATCCGGCGTGAAGCGGGAGCGAGCCGAGATTGACCTGCGACCGTCCACCACGGCAGCGGTCACACTTGGAGCCGATCGATCGTCATATAGATAGCGGGCCTCAAACGGGGACCGCCTTTACAGTGAGGACCCGAATCGATGAAGACCATGACCTGCCGCCAGCTGGGTGGACCGTGCGATCAACCGCTGCACGGCGAGACCGCCGATGACGTCATCAAGGCCCAGAACCGCCATCTCAAGGACGCGGTCAAAGCCGGAGACGCCACTCATGAGCAAGCCCACAATGAGATGAAAGCTCGTTGGAGGCATCCGAAGCAGTCGATGGATTGGTACACCTCAGCGAAGAAGGAGTTTGCCGAAATCCCAGGGGCGTGACCGTTGGATAGCGTTCGAACCTGACTCCAGAACGCGGACGACGGACTGCTGGAACAAACGCCCGCGGATGATGAACGGACGACGCTCGGCGGCATGCGCCCCTGCTGCAACCGGCATCCGCCCAGAGTCGCCGAGCGAGTCAGAGAAGGCCGGCCAGGGCGGCCCACTGCAGGAGGAGCACGGTCTTGCCGTCGACGATGCGGCCGTCGGCGACCATGGCCAGGGCTTCACCGGAGGGGATCTCGAGGACTTCGATCTCCTCGCCCTCCTCGGGGAGGCCGCCTCCTGCCGACACCCGGTCGGAAGGGCCGTAGGCGGCGACGTAGAAGTGCACGCGCTCGGTGACCGAACCCGGGCTCATGTAGAGATCGAACACGTGCCGCAGCTCCCCGACCGTCACGCCGAGCTCCTCGCTCGTCTCCCTCCGGATCGCGACCTCGGGCGAGTCCTCGTCGAGAAGGCCGGCCGCGGTTTCGATGAGCATGCCGTCGGGGTGATCGTTGACGTAGGCGGGATACCGGAACTGGCGCGTCAGCAGGACCGTCCTGCGATCCGGGTCGTAGAGCAGGATCGTGGCACCGTTGCCGCGATCGTAGGTTTCGCGCTGCTGGCTGGTCTGCTTCCCGTTGCGTCCGCGGTACCGGAAGGTGGTGCGGCGCAGAACGTGCCAGCCGTCGGAGGTCACCTCCACGCGGTCCACGGTGACGTCAGGGTTCCCGTGCAGGTCGGCTCCGACCCGATCCAGGCCGGTTCTGCCCCGGCCGTCCGGGGTGTCCTCGCCGGGCCGGCCGGGCAGGGGAAGGGTCGGAAGAGAAGTCATGACTACAACCGTACGGTGATGCGCCCAGGCGACACCATCGAGCGAAGTGCCCCTGCCGCTGACCCGGGATTCTCCCTAGGATCACTGCATGCCCCCACCGACGTCCCGCATGCCAGGCCTCGCGACAGCGGGAGGGCGGCACCGTGCTGGATGAGGCCCGCTTCAACACCGTCGCGAACATGCGCGCGTCGGTGTTCTTCGACGGCCCGGACGTGCGCAGCCGCTACAGCCGCTTCTGGATGCTGCTCGTTCTGTCCGCGGTCATTGCCTCGGCCGGGATCGTCGGCGACTCCACGGCGACCGTGATCGGGGCGATGATCGTCGCCCCACTGATGACGCCGATCATGGGCACCATGCTCGCGACGGTGATCGGAGACCGGGCGAACCTGCTCCGATCGCTGCTCCTGGTCGTCACAGGCGCCGCGACGGCGGTCGCGATCGGGTACCTGGTCGGCTTCCTCGTCGTCAACGACGTGCTCGCGGAGACGAACGCACAGGTCTCCGCCCGGGTCACGCCCGGCCTCATCGACCTGCTCGCGGCGCTCGGCACCGGCCTTGTCGGGTCGGTCGCACTCGTGCGCAAGGACATCTCGGACACCCTGCCCGGCGTTGCGATCGCGATCTCGCTCGTCCCGCCGCTCACCGTTGCGGGCCTCGCCCTCGAGTCCGGCTCCGTCGCCCAGTCGCTCGGCGCCCTGCTGCTCTTCGTGACCAATGTCGTGGCCATCATCGGGACGGGCGTTGTCGTGATGTCGGTCTACGGGGTGACCCGGCTCGCGCGCGACCCCCTGGCGGGTGAACCGCACCGGGGAATGGGCCGCACCATCGCCCTGCTCACCGTCATGTTCCTCGTGATCGGCGTGCCGCTCGCGATCACCAGCATCGGCATCAGTGCGCGCGCCATCGTCGAGCAGGGCGTCCATCGGGTCGCGGAGACCTGGGCGCAGTCGGTCGGCTGGGAGGTCGACACCGTGAGCACACGGGACGCCGACGTCTACATCCGCCTCGAAGGCCCGCTCCCGGTGCCCGACACGGCGACCCTCAAGGCGCTGCTGGATGCCGCGGGCGTGGACACGAGGAAGGTCACGGTCAACCTCGTCCCCCTTTACTCGGTGAAGCTCGCAAATTAACGGATGTCCCCCCCGAGGGGTACTAGCGTGTCGCGGCAGTTGCGGGGTACGTTCCGTTCGTGACCGCCGGGAACGGCGGCCACGACGCATCCGTTCCTCGTACCGTCCGCTTCCTCCTGTACACCCGAGCACAGGGACTGCCGTGAATACGACCTCATCGCATCGACTACCCCGTCGACCCCGATCCACCGCCTCACACGCGGCCATGCGCCCGCGCGGCACGACCAGCGCACGCGATTCGCGTCGCGGCACACCGGGCGCCACCGCTCCGGGCGCCACCGCAGTGACGACGGGCCCGCGATGAACGTCACCGATCCCGCTGAAGTCGACCCGAGCGCGGTCATCGGCGCGGGCGCACTCATCGCCGACCTGGTGCGGGTGCGCGAGTACGCCCGGATCGGACCGGGCAGCATTCTCGGCCGCGGCGCGTACGTCGGACCCGGCGTTGTGGTGGGCCGCAACTGCATCGTGCAGGAATACGCGGTCGTCTACGAACCCGCGCTGCTCGAGGACGGGGTCTTCGTCGGGGCGGCGGCCGTGTTCACGAACGACCCGCACCCCCGTGCGATCAATGCCGACGGCTCGGCCAGGCCGGTCAGTGAGCGGTCGACGCTGGGCGTCACCGTGCGGACAGGGGCCTCTGTCGGGGCACACGCTGTGTGCCTCGCCCCGCTGACGATCGGGCGCTGGGCGATGGTGGCCGCCGGCGCGATCGTGACCGCGAATGTGCCCGACTTCGCGCTCATGGTCGGGGTCCCCGCCGAGAGGGTGGGCTGGGTCGGCCGTAGCGGCGCGACCCTCGAGCACGTCGGCGACGGCGTATGGGTTTGCCCCGTCACCGGTGAGCGCTACCGGCAGCACGACGGGCAGCTCACGCTCGAGTGAGCCGCCCCGCGCGGTTCAGGCGGCGAAGCGGTCGGTCGCCTCGATGATCGCGTCGAGGTTGCCGGGTTCCTCGAAGGAGTGCCCGGCGTCTGGAATCATGCGGAAGTCGGCCTCCGGCCAGTTCTTGTGCAGTTCCCAGGCGGTGAACGCCGGAGTGCACATGTCGTAGCGGCCCTGCACGATGACGCCGGGGATCTCGCTCAGCCGGCCGGCGTCACGGATCAGCTGCCCGGGCTCGAACCAGCCGAGGTTGCGGAAGTAGTGGTTCTCGATGCGCGCGAACGCGACCGCGAAGTCGGGCTCGGTGAACCGGGCGATCGTCGCGGGCTGCTGCAGCAGTGTGATCGTCGACGATTCCCACGTCGACCAGGCAACGCCGGCGCGCTCCCGCACGTAGCGGTCGGGGTCGTGCAGCAGGCGGCCGTAGGCCTCGATGAGCTTGCCGCGCTCGTCGACGGGGACCGGCGCGAGGAAACCCTCCCACAGGTCGGGGTAGATCGCCGCGGCACCGCCCTCGTAGAACCAGTCGAGCTCGACGGGCCGCAGGGTGAAGATGCCGCGCAGGATGAGCTCGGTCACCCGCTCCGGGTGGGTTTCGGCGTAGGCGAGGCCGAGGGAACTGCCCCAGGATCCACCGCAGACCTGCCAGCGGTCGATGCCGAGGTGCTCGCGCAGTCGTTCGATGTCGGCGACCAGGTGCCACGTCGTGTTCGTGCTGAGGTCGGCATCCGCTGCGCTCGCGTGCGGGGTGCTCTTGCCGCAGCCGCGCTGGTCGAAGAGGATGATGCGGTACTTCTCCGGGTCGAACACGCGGCGCTGCTGGGAGCTCGACCCGCCGCCGGGACCGCCGTGCAGGTAGACCGCCGGCTTGCCGTCCGGGTTGCCGGATGCCTCCCAGTAGATGGACTGGCCGTCACCGACCTCGAGCATCCCGGTTTCGTAGGGTTCCAGGTCGGGGTAGAAGGTGCGCATCTCCCGAGCCTACGGCGTTCAGGGGCGGGTCAGGCCCTGCTCGTAGGCGAGGATGACGATGTGCACCCGGTCGCGGAGGCCGAGTTTCTGCAGGATCCGGCCGACGTGGGTCTTCACCGTGGACTCGGAGAGGAAGAACCGCTCGGCGAGCTCGGTGTTGGAGAGGCCCTCGGCGATGGCGAAGAAGACCTCTCGTTCCCGGTCGGTCAGCACGTCGATGCGCGCGGCATCCGCTTCGGGGTCCTCGCCGGTCTCGGAGTCGCCCGTCCCCTCGGCGGGGAGCCTGGACCCGAACAGCTCGAGCATCCGGCGCGTGACCCGGGGCGACACGGATGCCTCCCCCGAGGCGACCGCCCGGATCGCGGCGGTCAGTTCGCTCGGTTGGGCGTCTTTGAGCAGGAAGCCGCGGGCGCCGGCCTTGAGACCGCCGAACGCGTACTCGTCGAGGTCGAACGTCGTGAGGATGATGATCCGGATCCCGGGGTGCGCCGCGGTGATCAGCCGGGTCGCCTCGATCCCGTCGACGCCGGGCATCCGCACGTCCATCAGGATGACGTCGGGCAGCATGCTCGCGGCGAGCCGCACGGCCGCGGCGCCGTCGCCGGCCTCGGCGACGACGGTGAAGTCATCCTCGGCCTCGAGCACCATCCGGAACCCCATCCGGAGCAGGGCCTGGTCGTCGACGAGCATGATCCGGGTCGGAGCCGGCGTGTGGTCGTGGGGAGCCGGGTCGTGGAGACCGGTCATGCGGAGGCCTGCCCCTCGTCGAGACTCATCGTCGCGCGCACCCGCCAGCCGCCGCCGCGGATCGGGCCGGCCTCGAGGGTGCCGCCGTAGAGCGCGACCCGCTCGCCGAGGCCGATGATGCCGCGCCGGCCGCCCACGCTCGGCTGGGGGGCCCGCGCGTGGCCGTCGTCGTCGATGACGACCTCGACCCGACCGGGCGACGAGGAGAGCCGCACCGAGACGATGCTCGGTTGCGACGCGTAGCGCAGGGCATTGGTCAGGGATTCCTGCACGACCCGGTAGATCGTGAGCTGCACGCCGGGGCTGCCGGGAACGCGCCCGCTCAGCTCGAGCCGGGCCGGGAGCCCTGCGGAACGGAAGGAGTCCACGAGGTCGACGAGCTGGTCGGCGCCGGGCTGCGGGGCGAGCGGGGCGGCGGTCGCGGTGGTCGCGGTGGTCGTTGCCGCGGCCGTCGTGGTGCCGGCCCCTGGCCCTGGTGCGGCCTGCCCGGGGGCGGATGCCGCGGCATCCGCCGTCTCGTCGTCGTCGCCGAGCACGCCGAGGAGCCTGCGCATCTCGGCCATCGAGCCGCGGCCGGTGGAGGCGACCTCACGCATCGCGGCGCGGGAGCGTTCGGGGTCGCGGACCGCGAGGGCATCCGCGCCGTCGGCGAGCGCGACCATGACCGAGAGACTGTGGGCGACGATGTCGTGCAGTTCGCGGGCGATCCGGGCGCGTTCGGAGCTGCGAGCGAGCTGGGCCTGCCGGTCGCGGTCGTGGGCGAGCTGGGCGGCGAGGCTGACGAGGGAGGCGACGTAGCGCATCCGGTCGCCCACGCTCACGCCGATCACGGTCGCCACGATGAGCAGGACCGCGTCCTGCGAGGCGACGCTCACCCAGGAGATGAAGGGGTTGCCCGAGCCGAAATAGGCACCGAGGGTGGAGATGCCGACCGCGGCCGCGAGGCCGATCCAGGCGCTGCGCACGTTGCGGTACACGGCGACCGCATAGAGGGCGATCATCACGGGCAGGGTGTCGCCCTGGCCGTGGTTCGGGAACGACGGGAGCAGCGCCGTGCAGGAAATGGCGAGGGCGAGCAGCGGGGCGTGCCTGCGGAAGAGCAACGCTCCGGCAATCAGCGCGGTGAGGAGCAGCGCCGAGACGATGGCGACCGGGGCGGGTCCGCCGCCCGGACGGGTCGCGTCGACCAGGAGCACGATCGCGGTCGGGACGAGGTAGACGGCCGCGACGAGGGAATCGACGAACCAGGGGTGCCGCGCCCAGAACCGGCGGGTGACCCCCGGAGGCGTCGGCAAACGCAGGCCAGCCCCGTCCGCGAGGGGGGTCGCGGCGGGGCTGGGACTGGTGGAGGTCATGCTTGGGACTCTACTTGCTGCGAACTGGGCGGATGCCGGTCACCGGTCGGTGCCGGCAGCCGGCCCTGCCTGCTCGGTCCTGTTCATTGCCGCCCGGTTACGCGTCGCGGCGCTTCAGCAGCACCGCGGCGGTGCCGAGGCTCACGACAACCCAGACGAGGACGATGATCAGGTCGACCGACCAGTCGAGTGGCACCTTGGCGAACTGCATGAGGCCGAACATGCTGATACCCGCTGACGAGATCAGGTACGGGAGCACGTCGCTCGCCCACGTGGCCGGGATCATCTGGAGTACGACCGGGAGCAGCAGGATCACGCCGAGCGCGACGGCAATGCTGCCGGCCCCGCTCCGCACGATCGTGCCGATGCCGAGTGCGAAGACCGCGACGAGGGCCAGGTACAGCGAACCACCGAGCACGGGGAGGATGACCTCCGGGGCGAAGAGGCTCGCGTGCAGGCCCTGGCCGGAGACGATCGAGACCGTGACGACGTAGGCCGCGATGTTACTGACGAGGCCGGCGACGAAGGTCGCGACGAACAGCACGAGGGCCTTGGCCCACAGGGCCGGCAGGCGCTTCGGCACCGCGGTCAGGGTCGAGCGGACCATGCCCGTCGTGAACTCGCCGGTGACGGCGAGCGCGCCGAGCACAGCGACGATGAGCTGGCCGAAGAACACGCCGAAGGTCGAGGCCTGCGCCACGAACCGGGCCTGGTCGGTGCCCGGAACCGTCGTGATGTCGGTCCCGGTGAGGTCGAGCGCGAGCGACATGATCGCGGCGAGCCCCATCGACACGACGAGGAGCACCGCGAAGCACCAGATCGTCGAGCGAACGGTGCTGAGCTTGATCCACTCCGAGCGGATGATGCCGAGCGCGCTGAGGTGCGGACCGGCCGGTGTCGTCGCGGGCACGAATTCCGTGCCGATGTCGGCGAGGGCTTCCGGGGTACCGGCAACCAGGATCGTGGGGGTGCTCATCGTGCTGCCTCCTGCAGTTCGGTCTCGCGCGGGTCCGGATCGTCGTTCGCGGCGGCATCCGTTGCGGCGTCTGTCGTGTCGGAATCGTCGTCGTCGAATTCCTCGTCGCCGGTGCCGCCGGTGCGGTACTCGACCTCGTTCCGGGTGAGGGACATGTACGCGTCCTCGAGGGAGGCGCTGACGCTCGTGAGTTCGTGCAGCACGATGCCGGCGGCTGCGGCCTGGTCGCCGATCTCGGCGGCCGTGATCCCGGTGATCTGGAGCACGTCCTGTTCGAGGTTCACGACGGTGACCTCGGCCTGCGCGAGCAGGGTGGCGAGTCGGGTCGCGTGCGGGCTGCGCACGCGGACGGTCGCTCCGCCGGCCTGGCCGATGATCTCGGCGACGGGGGCGTCGGCGATGACCCGGCCTCGGCCGAGCATGATGATGTGGTCGGCGGTGAGCGCCATCTCACTCATCAGGTGTGAGGAGAGCAGCACGGTGCGGCCTTCGCCGGCGAGGTGCCGCATCAGCTTGCGCACCCACTGCACGCCCTCGGGGTCGAGCCCGTTGACGGGTTCGTCGAGGATCAGGATGCCCGGGTCTCCGAGGAGGGCCGCGGCGATGCCGAGGCGCTGTCCCATGCCGAGGGAGTAGCCTCCGACGCGCTTGCGGGCGACGGAGGTGAGTCCGGTGAGCTCGATCACGTCGTCGACGCGGCTCTTCGGGATGTTGTGGGTCGCGGCCATCGCGAGCAGGTGGTTGCGCGCCGAGCGGCCCGTGTGGATCGCCTTCGCGTCGAGCAGCACCCCGACCTCGCGGAGCGGGGCACGGAGGTCCTGGTAGCGCTGGCCGTTGACGAGGACCGAGCCGGAGTCCGGCCGGTCGAGGCCGACGATCATCCGCATCGTCGTGGTCTTGCCTGCGCCGTTCGGGCCCAGCAGGCCGGTCACGGTTCCGGGCTGGATGGTGAAGTCGATCGCGTCGACCGCGACCTTGCTTCCGTAGCGTTTGGTCAGGGACTGTGCCTGAATCATCCGTCTCCTCATTCGCATCGTTGGCGGGGCCAGGCGTCGGTGGACGTCGGCCCCGCATTCACGATACGCAGGGCGCCTCACGGGGCACATCGGTCGAACGGATGCTTACCGGCCGCGGCGCGTAGTACCCCGGTACGACGGATGCCCGCCCTCGCGCCGGTTTGCGCAGGCCGCTACTTCTTGCGCGGCGCCTTCTCGTCTGCCGGGGCGTTGCCGGAGGCGCGCAGCGCGGTGTAATAGTCGCGGGCCTCGTCCTGGCGTTCCTGCTCCGCTCCGGAGGCGATCTTCGCGCGCAGGTGCTCGGGGCTGTACCCGAAGGAGTCCACGAGGTCCTGGGCGAAGGGGCGCAGGCGGGCGATGATCCGGTCGATGTACGCCGTGACCGACTGGGCGCGCTGGGCGGACAGGCGTCCGTTGATCAGGTACCAGGCGAGGTGCTTCTCGACGAGTCCGAGCCCGAACAGGTCGCGCAGCCAGGTCAGGACCTGCTTGTTGCCGGCATCCGTCGTGTGCTCGACGGCCCGGGTGAATGCCTCCCACTGGAGGAGCTCGCCGTGCGCGCGGGCCGCCTCGATGAGTTCGTCCTGGTGCGCGTTGAACACGTCGGCGGACTGCTGCGGAGAGAGCTTGCTCGCCGGGCGGAGCTTGCCGGCGATGTCGCGGATCATGGTCTCGACCCGGTCGGTGAGCAGCTCCCGCTGCACGTTCGTCTCCCGGAGCTGGCCGACAGAGCGCGCTGTCGAACCGAAGTCGGCGACGGCCTGGCCGAGAGTGCGGAGGCCGGTGTTGTGCAGGGCACGGTCGGTGGCCTGCTGCACGACATAGCGGGCGAGGACCCCGCTGCCGGCGTCGGCGAACTTGCGGCTGAAGTCGGTGAGGAGCCGCTTGGCGACGAGCTGGAGCAGGACGGTGTTGTCGCCCTCGAACGTCGCGTAGACGTCGAGGTCGGCGCGGAGGCCGACGAGGCGGTTCTCGGCGAGGAAGCCGGCGCCGCCGCAGGCCTCCCTGGCCTCCTGGATGGTGTCCAGTGCTGCCCAGGTCGACAGCGGCTTGAGGGCTGCGGCGAGGGTTTCCAGGTCCTGGCGGTCGGCATCCGTGTCTGCGATGCCGCTGAAGACCTTGTCGAACGCGACCAGGAACTCGTCGTGGGCGAAGGTCTGCGCGTACGTCGTCGCGATGCGCGGCAGCAGCCGGCGCTGGTGGCGCTGGTAGTCGAGAATGACCTGTTCGGCCTCGCCGCCGGCCGTGAACTGGCGGCGCTGGCTGCCGTATGTGACGGCGATGGTGAGGGCCATGGCGGATGCCTGGGTCGCGGCCCCGTCGAGGGACACCCGGCCCTGCACAAGGGTTCCGAGCATCGTGAAGAACCGGCGGCCGGGGCTGGAAATGGCGCTCGAGTACGTGCCGTCTTCGGCGACATCGCCGTAGCGGTTGAGCAGGTTCTCGCGGGGGATGCGGACGTTGTCGAAGGCGAGCCGACCGTTGTCGATGCCGTTGAGGCCGCCCTTGAGGCCGTCGTCCTCGCCGCTGACGCCGGGCAGGAACGCACCGGTCTCGTCGCGGAGGGGCATCCAGAAGGCGTGCACGCCGTGGTTCACGCCGCCCGTGATGAGCTGGGCGAAGAGCACGGCCGCGATGCCGTCGTTCGCGGCGTTGCCGAGGTAGTCCTTCCAGGCCGCGCGGAACGGGGTGTGCACGACGAATTCCTGGGTCTCGGCGTCGTAGGTCGCCGTGGTGGCGATGCTCGCGACGTCGGAGCCGTGGCCGGTTTCGGTCATCGCGAAGACGCCGGGGGTGGCGAGGCTCATGATGCCGGGCAGGTAGGCGTCGTGGTGCTTGCGGGTGCCGAGGTGCATCACGGCGGAGCCGAAGAGGCCCCACTGCACGCCGGCCTTGATCTGCAGGCTCGGGTCGGCGGTGACGAGCTCTTCGAACCCGGCGATGTTGCCGCCGTGGTTGTCTTCGCCGCCGAGGTGCACCGGGAAGGCACGGTGCACGTGGCCTTCGACGGCGAGTAGTCTCAACTGCTCGAGCACGCGCAGCCGGTGCTCGGCCATCGACAGGCCGGGGACGCCCTGGAGCTCGGGGCGTGCGGTGAGCTTGCGGGCCTCGATCCGGATCTCCGGCCAGCTGCCGAGCAGCTGGCGGCTGAGCGCCGGGACGTTGATCGTGGGGATGGGGGTGAAGGTGCCGGTGGGCTTGGGGG
>NZ_JASJXJ010000045.1:0-24269 GCF_035018685.1 Cryobacterium sp. RTC2.1 | reverse complement strand
CATCCAGGTGCTCGCTCCACAATCTCCTGTCCCGCACACGGCTGCATCCCCGGTCGCCGGCAGACCGGACCGCGCAGTCCCCGGCCCTGACGCGCGCCCGACCGCGACCGTACTCGCTCTCGCAGCGGGCACATCGATCATCCACGTGAGCGGGTCCCCGGCCCGCTCGGCCGCTCACCTTCGAGCGGATGCCGCGCACCCGGACGTTGTGGAGCTGACCGCCGGTGCCGGTGTGGCGAAACCGGAGGCAGTCCTGGCCCGGCATGGCGCGGCGACCGTCTTCATCGGGGATCCCGAGACCTGGCAGGCCAACTGGTCGCTCCTGGCCGCGCTTCGGGTTCATTCGCCCATCGTCTTCGACGGCTGCACCCTCGCCGATTACCGCATGCTGACCCGCAGGCGGGATCTCCCGCCACCCCTGGCACCCGGCCGCGGCCATCTCTGGTCCCTGTCGCCCGAAGGCGACCTCAGCAGGGTGGCCTTCGGTGCGGCGTGATTCCGGTCGGGCCTCGGGCGCCACCCGACCAGCGCAAGCGCCCATTTCGAGTGTCAAACGACGCCGAGACCACTGATTTCGTGACAAGTGCGTTACGTAATCGATGATTTGGTCACTCAGCCGTGACTAACGGCCCGCGCTGTGCGAGTATCTAGCAACTCACCCGTCGTCGTGTGGGTGTTCGCTCGCTGAAACGCAAGGAGACCCCAGACATGATGCCGAGGCCGTTGCCCGCCGACCCGATGATCCGCCAGCTCGTCCGCCAGGCCCAGCATGCCACCCTGGGTCGTCGCACCCTGCTCGCCGGAGCGGGCGCCGGGGCCGCGGCCCTCGCCCTTGCTGCGTGCTCCACCGGTGGAGCAGCCAAGCCCTCCGCGGCCGCCGACGTCTCCGATTCAGACAAAACCATCCGCTGGGACAACTGGGCGCTCTACATCGATGTAGACGACGCCGGCAGCTACCCCACGCTCGCGGCGTTCACCGCCGAAACCGGCATCAAGGTCGCGTACACGGAAGCCGTCGACGACAACAACACCTACTACGGCAAGGTCAAGGACCAGCTCGCCCTCGGCAAAGACATCGGCGCCGATGTCGCGTGCCTCACCGACTGGATGGTGGGCCGGCTGATCCGCTTCGGTTACACCCAGGGCCTCGACCACGCGAACATCCCCAACCTGAGCAACCTGCTCCCGTCCCTCAAGGACGTCGACTTCGACCCGGGTCGCGCGATGAGTGTGCCGTGGCAGGGCGGCTTCGCCGGGATCGCCTGGAACAAGGAAAAGCTCCCCAACGGCTTCACCTCGGTCTCCGAGCTGTGGGACCCGAGCCTCAAGGGCCGCATCGGCGTCCTCTCCGAGATGCGGGACACGATGGGCCTGATCATGCTCGACCAGGGCGTCGATATCTCCGGGAAGTGGGGCGACTCCGAATTCGGCGCCGCGATCGACGAGTTCAAGAAGCAGGTCGCCAACGGCCAGGTCCGCAACATCAAGGGCAACTCCTACAAGGAAGACCTCGTCAACGAGGACACCCTCGCCGCCATCGTCTGGTCGGGCGACATCGTGCAGCTCAACGCCGAAAACGGCGACAAGTGGGGCTTCGCCGTGCCCGAGAAGGGCGGAACGCTCTGGAACGACAACTTCATCGTTCCGATCGGGTCCCCGCGCAAGAAGAACGTCGAAAAGCTGATCAACTACTACTACGAGCCAGAGGTCGCCGCAGAGGTCGCCGCGTACGTGAACTACATCACCCCCGTCGCCGGTGCGAAGGAAGCCGCGATGGCGATCGACCCCGAGCTCGCGAACAACCAGCTGATCTTCCCTGACGCCTCGACCCTCGCGAAGGCGCACGTGTTCCGCACCCTCGACGGGACAGAGGAACAGAAGTACGGCGCCGACTTCCAGTCGATCCTGCTGGGAGCCTAGGGTGGCATCCGGCACCTTCGCCGATTCGGGTGCCGACCTCGAACTGGTCGGAATCCAGAAGCGTTTCCCCGGCTTCACGGCCATCGAACACCTCGATCTCTCGATCCCGGCCGGCTCCTTCTTCGCCCTGCTCGGCCCGTCCGGCTGTGGCAAGACCACGACGCTCCGGCTCGTCGCCGGCCTCGAGGAGCCGACCGCCGGCAGCATCCTGATCGGCGGGGCGGATGTCACGCAGCAGAAGGCCTTCCAGCGCCCGGTCAACACGGTGTTCCAGAGCTATGCGCTCTTCCCGCACATGACGGTCCTCGAAAACGTCGCCTTCGGACTCCGCCGCCGGAAGATCGCCGACCCGGTCGGCAAGGCGCACGAGGCGCTCCGGCTCGTCGAGCTCGACCACCTCGCCGCGCGCAAGCCACAGCAGCTGTCCGGCGGGCAGCAGCAGCGGGTCGCCCTCGCCAGGGCGATCGTGAACAAGCCGGCACTCCTGTTGCTCGACGAACCGCTCGGCGCCCTCGACCTCAAGCTGCGCCGCCAGATGCAGCTCGAACTCAAAACCATCCAGGAGGAAGTCGGCCTCACCTTCCTGCATGTCACCCACGACCAGGAGGAGGCCATGACCATGGCCGACACCATCGCGGTGATGAACAAGGGCCGGATCGAACAGATGGGCGCGCCCGAGCTGCTCTACGAGCTGCCGAAGACGGCGTTCGTCGCGAACTTCCTCGGCCAGTCGAACCTCTTCACCGGGCCCGTCATCGGCAGCACGAGCACCTCGATCACCGTCGACATCGCCGGGCACCGGGTACTGGTCCCCGCCGACCGGGCGCACCGCCACGCCGGCGAGGTCACGATCGGCGTCCGGCCGGAGAAGATGTGGCTGCATCGCAAGGCGCCCGTCGAGGCCGCCGACCGCAATGTCATGGGTCCCGGCCGGGTGATCGACGTGTCATTCAGCGGCGTGAGCACCCAGTATCTCGTCGCCGTGCCGTACATCGGCACCCTGATCGTCTTCGCCCAGAACATGGCCTTCGGCCCGGTGGCGGATGTCGGCGACGAGGTCTGGCTCGACTGGCACGTCGAGCACGGCTTCGGCCTCGAAGACGAACCCGTTCCGGGAGCCGGGCCCCGGTTCGCCGCGGACACCGACACCCGGAGCATCGCGGCGCAGCGCCGCGAGTCCCTCGTCACGGAGCTCGAGGAGGCCTAGTGGCGTTCGCGGCCTTCGCCACCACGACTGCGCAGGCAGACCCGGCCCCGCGGCGACGCAGCCGGGTCGCCATCCTGTTGCTGTTGCCCGGCATCCTCTATCTCGTTCTGTTCTTCCTGACCCCGCTCGTCTCGCTCCTGATCACCTCGTTCCAGGCCCCTGCGGAATTCGGGGACATCGGCCAGTACACCTACGCGTTCAACTGGCAGAACTACGTCGACGTCGTCACCGATTACTGGCCGCACATCGTGCGGTCCTTCGCCTTCGCCCTCGCCGCGACGGTGCTCGCCCTGCTGTTCAGCTACCCGCTCGCGTACTTCATCGGTGTGACCGCGCGGCGCTGGCCGCTGCTGCAGAGCCTGATGCTCGTGCTCGTGATCGCCCCGTTCTTCATCAGCTTCCTGCTGCGCACCCTGGCCTGGAAGCAGCTCCTCTCCGACGAGTCCTTCGTCGTGACGAGCCTCAAGGCCGTCTCGCTGCTGGCACCGGATGCCCACCTCACCGGGACCCCGATCGCCGTCATCTTCGGGTTGACCTACAATTTCATCCCGTTCATGACACTTCCGCTCTACACGACTCTGGAGCGGCTCGACCTGCGCTACCTCGAGGCGGCGAGCGACCTGTACGCGCACCCGTTCGAGGTGTTCCGCAAGGTGACGATTCCATTGTCGATGCCAGGGATCGTCGCGGGCACCCTGCTGACCTTCATCCCCGCCGCCGGCGACTATGTCAACGCGAGTCGCGACTTCCTGGGCGGACCGGACAGCCAGATGATCGGCAACGTGATCGAGGCCAACTTCCTGGTCCTGTTGAACTACCCGGCGGCCGCGGCGCTCTCGATCATCCTGATGAGCGTGATTCTCGTGATCGTCGGAATCTACGTCAAGCGCGCGGGCACGGAGGAACTGCTGTGAAAATCTCCCTCGGCAGATGGCTGCTGCCGGTCTACTCCGCCCTCGCCCTGCTGTTCCTGATGGTTCCGATCGCCTACACGTTCGTCTTCTCGTTCAACGATTCGCTGAAGTCGAACATCACCTGGCGCGGGTTCACCTTCGACAAGTGGCTCAACGTCTGCGCCGTGCAGAACGGCGCGGTCTGCGAGGCGTTCGGAAACAGCCTCGTGATCGGCTCGGTCGCGACCGTGCTTGCGACCGTGATGGGCACCATGATCGCGATCGCCATCGTGCGCTACCGGTTCCGGTTCCGCTCGGCGACGAGTCTCCTGCTGTTCCTGCCGATGGCCACCCCCGAGGTCGTGCTCGGCGCGGGACTGGCCGCGCAGTTCCTGTCGCTCGGCGTCGCCAAGGACATGACCACGATCATCCTCGCGCACACGATGTTCTGCATCAGCTTCGTCGTCGTGACCGTCAAGGCCCGCGTCGCGAGCCTCGACCCCGCGCTCGAGGAGGCCGGGCGGGACCTCTACGGCTCGTCGACCCAGGTCTTCCTCAGGGTGACGCTCCCGCTGCTGGTCCCCGGCATCCTCGCCGCCGCCCTGCTGTCCTTTGCGCTGAGCTTCGACGACTTCATCATCACGAACTTCAACTCGGGCGCGGTGACGACCTTCCCGAAGTACATCTACATCTCAGCGGCCCGCGGCATCCCGGCCGAGGCGAACGTGATCGCCTCCGCCGTCTTCATCTTCGCGCTCGTCGTCGTCGTCACCGCGCAGGTGTCCTCCGCGGCACGGGCGAAACGGCTCGCCCGGCAGGGGTAGTGGGTGAGTCGTCAGCGGTAGCTCGCGTGAATGCGCCCGACCGGGTGGCCGCCGCCGTACACGGCGAGGCCGAGGTCGGGGAGCAGCGCCTCGACATCCGTGTGTGCGATCGCGCCGGCGTCGGCGAGCAGGTTGAGCGCCACGAGCGTCGCCGCGCGCAGGCTGCCGTCCAGGATCTTGAGGGCGACCGTCGTTCCGTTCGGGGCGGCCGCGACCATGATGCCTTCAGCGCCGCCCTTCACGAACAGGCCGAGCCGATCGATCACGAGGGTGTCCGACTTGCCGGGGCCCGCGACGACCCAGCCGTTCTGGCGAACGGCCTCGGAGAGGAAGCCGGCCTCGCGGTAGATCGCGAACGGCGAGTTCGACTTGGACGAGGCGATCCGGCCGATACCGCGCGCCAGCCCGGCGAGGGAGAGCGCGTGCACGGGCGCGCCGCAGCCGTCGACACCCGAGGCGGCCGGGCGTTCGCCGGTGAAGCGTTCGACGACATCGAGAATGCGTTTCTGCAGCGGATGCTCCGGCTCGAGATACCCGGTCAGCGGCCACTCGTTCTGCACGCACGCCACGAGCATCGCCGCGTGCTTGCCCGAGCACTCCATGTAGATGGGGGCCTGGCCGGCGCCGAGGCGCACGAGCGCGTCGCGGGTGGCGTGGTCGATCGGCCAGGCCGGCGGGCACGCGAGCGCGGTCTCCGGGATTCCGGCCCGGGAGAGCAGGCCGCGCACGAGGTCGGCGTGCCGCTGGGTGCCGGTGTGGCTCGCCGTCGCGATCGCGGCGTCCTCGCCGCGCAGGGTGACGCCGCTCGCCATCACGGCGACGGCCTGGAACGGCTTCATCGACGAGCGCGGGAAGACCGGACTCGTCACGTCGCCGAGGGAGCGGAGCACAGCGCCCTCAGCCGTGAGCACGACGGCGGAACCGGCATGCCTCGATTCGACGAAGCCGCTGCGTTCGACGACGGCGAGTTCGACGGCATCCGTCACGGCGAAGGTCTGCACGGGGTGCGGGAGCTGGGTGTGCCCGATTGTGTCCGCGAACGACACTAGAGCGCGGCGATCGCGTCGTCGATGACCGAGAGGGCATCGAGGAGCAGGACGTCGGTGACGGCAAGGCTCGGCAGGAAGCGGAGCACGTTGCCGTAGGTGCCCGCTGTCAGCAGCAGAACGCCGTGCTGGGCGGCGTATGCGGCGATCGAGTTGACCGCGGCGGCGTTGGCGACCTTGGTCGTCGCCCCGGTGCCCGGCTGCACGAGCTCGATCGCGATCATCGCGCCACGACCACGGATGTCCCCGATGATGTCGTACTTGTCCTTCAGCTTCCCGAGGCCCGCACGAAGGGTCTTCTCGATCCGCTGTCCCTCCGCGAGGAGGTTGTTCTTCTCGATGGCCTCGAAGACGGCGATCGCGGCTGCGCAGGAGACCGGGTTGCCGCCGAAGGTGCCGCCGAGGCCGCCGGTCTGGGAAGCGTCCATGATCTCGGCGCGTCCCGTGACCGCCGCGAGGGGGAAGCCGCCGGCGATGCCCTTGGCCGTCAGCACGAGGTCGGGGACCCAGCCGAAGTGCTCGCTCGCGTAGTAGGCGCCGGTGCGGGCCATGCCGCTCTGGATCTCGTCGGCGATCATGACGACGCCGTTGGCGGTGCACCACTCCTGCAGGGCGGTGAAGTACCCCTCTGCGGCGACCATGAAGCCGCCTTCGCCCTGGATCGGTTCGACCACGAGGCAGGCCAGGTCGGACGCGCCGATGACCTTGTCGAGGTAGGCGATCGTGCGTGCCGCGGCATCCGCCCCGCTGAGGCCGTCGTGATAGGGGTAGGAGCTCGGCACGTGGTAGACGTCGCTCGCGAGCGGGCCGTAGCCGGTCGCATACGGCATGGCCTTGTAGTTCATCGCCATCGTGAGCACGGTGCGGCCGTGGTACGCGTGGTCGAGCACGGCGACGGCGCGGCGGCCGGTGAACTTGCGGGCGATCTTCACGCCGTTCTCCACGGCTTCTGCACCCGAGTTGATCAGCACCGACTTCTTGGCGAAATCACCAGGGGTGTGCTCGGCGAGGAGCTCGCAGACGCGCACGTATTCCTCGTACGGCGTGACCGTGAAGAGGGTGTGGATGAAGTCCTCTGCCTGCCCGACCGCGGCGGCGACGACGCTCGCCTCGGTGTGGCCGATCGTCGTGACGCCGATGCCGGCGCCGAGGTCGATGAACTGGTTGCCGTCGACGTCGACGACGATGGCACCGTGGGCCTTCACGATGTACACCGGGAGAGCGGAGCCGACGCCGCCGGACACCGTCGCGAGGCGGCGCTTCTGCAGTTCGACCGAACGCGGGCCCGGGACGGCCGTGACGATGCGTCGCTCCTGCGTGACCGAGGGAGCAGTGGACGTGGGGGTCGAGGGCGTCAGCGTGTCAGTCATGATGCGTCCAGTTTACCCAGTGTCGTTTCCCGGTTGGGGTAGCGCCCTGAGAGAATCGGGGAATGAAAATCGAGCACCACTACGACGTGCGGGTGGCCTGGACGGGCAACCGCGGAACGGGAACGAGCGACTACCGGGCGTACGGTCGCGACCATGTGGTTTCGGCGGAGGGCAAGCATCCGCTCGAGGGGTCGTCTGACCGAACGTTCCACGGTGATGCCGACCGCTGGAACCCCGAGGAACTACTGCTCGCGGCCCTGAGCCAGTGCCACATGCTGTCCTACCTGCACGTGGCCGCGCGGAACGGTGTCGTCGTGGTCGGCTACACCGACGACGCGACCGGCACGATGGTACAGACGAGGGATGGCGGCGGTCACTTCACCGAGGCTATGCTGCGTCCGCGGGTCACCGTGGCCGATCCCGGCCAGGTGGAGCTCGCTCACTCGCTGCACGCCGAGGCGGCCCGGGAGTGCTTCATCGCAGCTTCCGTGAACTTCCCGGTGCGCCACGAACCCGAAACCGTCGCCGTTCCCTGACCCTCGGGCCAGGGAACGGGCGAGGTTCACACGCCGGAGAGGGCGCGGAGGGTTTCCTCGATGACGGATGCCGCGTCGTCGATGAGTTCCTCGGAGATGACGACGGAGGGCATGATCCGCAGCACGGAGTCCCAGCTGCCGGCATCGAGCACGATCACGCCGTGCGAGGTCGCGTGCTTGAGGATCGCGGTGAGCGCCTCGGGGTACGGCGTGGTCGTTCCGGGGTGCACCAGCTCGACGCCGAACATGGCGCCCTTGCCGCGCACCTCGCCGACGACGGAGAACTTCTCGGCCCAGTCGCCGATGCGGGCCCAGAGGGCCTTCTCGACGCGCCTGGCTTCGCCGAGCAGGTCGTCGCGTTCGATGATCTCGAGCACCTTGAGCGCTGCCGCGGTCGAAACCGGGTTGCCGCCGAAGGTTCCGCCGATGCCGCCGGGCTGGACGGCATCCATGATGTCGGCGCGACCGGTGACGGCGGCGAGCGGGAAGCCGCCCGCGATGCCCTTTGCCGTGGTGACGAGGTCAGGGACGACGCCGTGGTGCTCGATCGCGTACCAGACGCCGGTGCGGGCGATGCCGGCCTGGATCTCGTCGGAGACGAAGACGATGCCGTTCTCGGTGCAGAACTCGCTGATCCGCTTGAAGTAGCCGGGGGCGGGGATGACGATGCCGCCATCGCCCTGGATCGGCTCGACGAAGAACGCCGCGATCTCGGTGGCGCCGATGTGGGTCGTGATGTAGTCGATCGTCTTCTCGGCGGCTTCCTCGCCGGTCAGGCCGTCGCGGTACGGGTAACTCGTCGGGACGCTGTAGATCTCGCCGGGGAACGGGCCCATGCCGGCGCGTTCCGGCCAGGGCCGGTACGTCATCGTCATGGTCAGGTTGGTGCGGCCGTGGAAGGCATGGTCGAGCGCGACGATGGCGCGGCGCCCGGTGAACTTGCGGGCGATCTTGACCGCGTTCTCGACGGCCTCGGCACCGGTGTTGACCAGGATCGACTTCTTCGGGAAGTCACCGGGGGTGATCTCGGCGAGCTTTTCGGCGACGGCGACGTAGTTCTCGTACGGCGTGACGGTGAAGAGGGTGTGGGTCAGCTTCGCGGCCTGCGCGGCAGCGGCCTCCGCGACCTCGGCGTTCGCGTGCCCGATCGTGGTGACTCCGATGCCGCAGCCCATGTCGATGATCTGGTTGCCGTCGACGTCGACGAGGATCGCGCCGGCTCCGTGGTCCATGTAGATGTTGACGAGCGTGCCGGCTCCGCGGGACACCGAGTTGACCCGGCGTTCCTGCAGTTCAATGGACTTGGGGCCCGGCAGGGCGGTGACGAGTTTACGTTTTTGGGGGACCGAGTACGAAGCAGACATGGGTCCAGCTTAGTTTGCGGCGATTTCCCCGGTGTTTCCGCGCGCCGGTAGCTGCTGAACCCGGCTAGACGCGTTCTCGCGGGAAGACCTTGTCTGCGAGCCCGTGCAGCCCGGGGCGGGGTGATTCGTTGTACCGCCCGGCGAGCTCCTGGCCGGAGAGCTGGTGGATCGCGGCCATGATCTCGTCGGTGGCCTGGCGCCTGGCCCGGCCTGAGGTCGCGGGCCCGTGGCGGCTCACGTCGATCGGTTCGCCGAAGTTCACGGTGATCTTCCGCACGCGCGGGATCCGGGTGCCGACGGGCTGGATCTCCTGGGTGCCGATCAGGCCGACCGGCACGACGACGGCACCCGTCGTGAGGGCGAGCCAGGCGACGCCGGTGCGCCCCTTGTAGAGCCGTCCGTCGAGGGAGCGGGTGCCCTCTGGATAGATGGCGAAGGCGCTGTCCGACTCGAGGATGCTGCGGCCCGCGTCGAGCGCGTCCTGTGCGGCCTGGCCCGCGCCGCGTTCGATCCCGACAGCACCGATCGACTCGAACCAGGTTCGGGTGAGATAGCCCTTGATTCCCGTCCCGGTGAAGTACGTCGACTTCGCAAGGTACTGCACCCGACGCGGCGTCACGAGCGGGATGACCATGCTGTCGATGAAGGAGAGGTGGTTGCTCGCGATGATGACCCGGCCGGAGCGGGGGATGTTCTCGGTCCCCGTGATGACGGGCCGGAAGATGATCCGGGCGATCGGCGCCATGACGCCGTAACTCAGGTAGTAGACGAATCCGGGACGACGGGTCCTGGGGAGATCCGAGGCGGTCTCCGCGACCTCGTCGGGCTCCTGGATAAGGGGTTCCTGGGGTTCGTCCTTGGCTCCGGTCACTGCTCGACCCTACCGCCGTGACACCCGGTACCACGAAAGCTAGCATGAGGGAATGCGCAGACGAGTAGTAATTCTCGGGTCCACCGGCTCGATCGGAACCCAGGCCCTCGATGTGATCCGGGCGAATCCCACCCGGTTCGAAGTGGTCGGACTCTCGGCAGGCGCCAACCGGGAGATGCTCGCGCAACAGGCCGAGGAATTCCAGGTCGACGACACCGCGCTCGGCGCCGACGAATCCGAACAGCTCGTGACGGATGTCGACGCCGACGTCGTGCTCAACGGCATCACGGGCTCCGTGGGGCTCGGTCCGACCCTCGCGGCGCTCAGGGCCGGGCGCACCCTCGCCCTCGCGAACAAGGAATCCCTCATCGTGGGCGGCGACCTCGTCACGGCGCTCGCCGCACCCGGGCAGATCGTGCCGGTCGACTCTGAGCATTCCGCGATCGCGCAGGCGTTGCGCTCGGGGACGGCACGTGAGGTGTCCCGGCTCGTGCTGACGGCATCCGGTGGCCCGTTCCGGGGCCGCACCCGCGAGGAGATGCGGGCCGTCACCCCCGCCCAGGCGCTCGCGCACCCGACCTGGGACATGGGGCTCGTCGTCACGACGAACTCGTCGACCCTCGTGAACAAGGGCCTCGAGATCATCGAGGCTCACCTGCTTTTCGATGTCGCCTACGAAGACATTGACGTCGCCGTGCACCCGCAGTCGATCGTGCACTCGATGGTCGAGTTCATCGACGGCTCGACGATCGCCCAGGCGTCGCCGCCCGACATGCGCCTGCCGATCTCGCTCGGCCTCGACTGGCCGAACCGGGTCGCCGCCGTCGGTGTTCCCCTCGATTGGACGAAGCCGCAGACCTGGACCTTCGAACCGCTCGACACCGTTGCGTTCCCGGCCGTCGCGCTCGCGAAGCAGGTCGGCCGTGCCGGTGGCACATACCCGGCCGTGTTCAACGCGGCCAATGAGCAGGCCGTCGCCGCGTTCCACGCCGGCAGGATCGGATTCCTCGACATCGTGGACACCATCCAGCGGGTCGTCGAGACCCACGAGCAGGACGGCCCGCTCACCCGGGAGTCCCTCGCGGCAGCAGAGACCTGGGCGCGCGCCGCCGCAGACAAGCTCCTCTCGGCGTAGCCCGCTCCGGCGCCCCGCCAACCCAAAACGTCCGGTCAGAATCCTATTCAGCGGATACTGTGAGATCACAACGGCAATGGGGGACAACGGCGTGGCGATCAAGATCTGTGTGAAACGCGCCGTTCCGGCGGCCATGCTCTGTGGCATTCTCGCCTTGATGCTGACGGCGTGCGTCGGTGCGGACGGGGCGAGCCTGCCGGCCGCCGTGCCGTCGGTCTCCCCGTCGACTGCGGCGACGGATGCCGCGACCGCGCCGACGAGGACGCCGATGGCCGACCCTGCGTCCGATCCGACCACCATCGTCGTGCATTCTGACCGGCTCGAGGTCGTCGATGCCGCGGGCGTGCCGCGAGGTTCTGTCGACTACACGGAACCCATCGCGAAGGCCGTGGCTATCCTCGTTGCAGCGACCGGGACCCAGCCCGTCGTGGCGCCGTCCGCCCACGTTGCGGAGTCGGACCCGGGCACGTCCTACAGCTGGGAAGGGATCACGCTTACCGACCCTGTCACCACGGTCGAGTCGGCGTGGCAGTTCGACTGGTACGCGCAGGTCGACGGGCCGTCATCCGGAGGTCTCTCGATAACCACGGCTGCCGGTGTGCGGGTCGGCCAGACCAAGGCCGACGTCGACGCGCGCGCCCCGGGTGTTCTGACGCCTGTCGATGTCACTGGAGGCACGGCATACGACGCAACATTCGAGGAAAGGAGCGTCGCGACGGGCGCGAGCGGCGAGGAGATGACGTATTCGGTGCGGGTACGGGTGGGGACCGCGCCGGCCGTCGTCACGACGTTCGTCGCCCCAGCTCAGAACTGGGGCGGCTGAGCGGTCAGGCGCGGTAGCTGTCCGCCGTCGTGGTGAGCGCGTCGAGCCACGGGGTCGCGACGACGCCGAGCTCGCGTTCGGTCTCCGCAGAGTCGATGATGAACGGCGACGTGAACTGGTAGCTCGAGGTGTAGACCTCGCGCATCAGGGGGTTGGCCAGGCCGATGCTGCGCAGCACCCACTGTGGGTAGCCGGAGACCGAGCCCGCGCAGTCGTAGCGTTCGTTCAGCTCGGCCGCGATCTCCACGCGGCTGGCCGACGCACTCGGCACGTGCCAGATCCGGCCCCAGTCCCCGGCGTAGTCCGCGGCGGCGATCAGGGTCGAAACGATGTCGGGCAGGTAGCTCCAGCTGTGCGGGAGCTCGGGCCTGCCCACGACGCGCGCGGTCTTCGAAGCCAGGATCGCGGTGAAGAAGTCCGTGCCGAGGTGCGCGGTACCGGTCGCTCCCGGCCCGAAGTAGTCGCTCGCGCGCACCTCGACCGCCCGGATCTGCCCGGCCTCGTGCGCCGCACGCACCCGGCGCCACCCCTCCCTGCGAACCAGGCCCTTGCGCTCGGTCGTCGTCTCCGGCGTGTGCTCGGTCATCGCGCCGCGCGGTGTGCCGTAGGGGTAGAGGTTCCCCATCACAACGAGGGAGGCGCCACTCGCCGCGGCGGCTGTGATCGCCGCGCCGATGATCGGCGGCCACTGCGCGGCCCAGTCCGTGTATGGCGGGTTCGTGCAGAGGAAGATCGTCGAGGCCCCTGCCGCCGCGGCGGAGAAAGCGTCCGGGTCGCTCGCGTCGAGTACCAGCGGGGTCGCGCCGGCCGCTGCTGAGCCTGAGCGCGTCGCGATCGTGACGGTGTCCCCGCGCGCCGCGAGCCGTTCGGCGACGGGACGGCCGATCAGACCGGCCCCGACTACAAGATGGTGAGTCATATGTCCTTCCGGCCCATGACGAGGGTCACCCGTCGCAGTTGTCCTTTTTCGGATTGCACTTGTCCTTCTTACCGTTGCCCTTGTCGTTGCCGCTGTCAACGGAAGGAGCCGGGACCGGGACGGCGGACGGAGGAGCGGAACTGAGCCTGGCCGCCTCCTCGAGCGCGGCGAGGTCTGCGGTCACACTGTCGATCGCAGCCTGGATCTCTGTCGCGCGGGTCCCCGTGACCTGGCCGGTCGCGGCCGCCGTGAGCAGGTCGGCCTGCACGGCGTCGAGGGCGGCAGAGGCGCCCGGGTAGTCGCCTGCCGCAGCGGCCTCCGTCACCGAGAGCACGCCGGACTGCAACTGGGTCGCCGTCGACGGCTGAACGGGGGAGCTGTCGGAGGCGCACCCCGTGAGGGCGGCGGCCACGAGCAGTGCGCCGCCCACGAGCGCGGCGAGGCGGCCGCGGATGCCGTTGGCGCCGGTGCCGGTCCTGGTGCGCATGCCGATGCTCACGGTGCCACGCTTTCCTGGAGCTGTCGCAGGTGGTCGCCGAGGGTTCCGGCGACGTCGGGGTATGCCGTGGTGCTCGTGGACGGACCGGCCGGGGCATCCGCCTGCGCAGCGGGGCGCAGCGTGAAGCCGAGCACGACGATCGTGATCAGGGCGACCGCAGCGACGGCGAGCACGGCGAGACCGGTCCTGCCTGTGAGCACGCGAGGCCAGGCCGTCGACCGGGGTGGGCGAGCGGATGCGGCCGGCGCCCCGGCCGCCTGTCGTGGCTCCCCAGCACCGAAGGAAACCGTCTCGGCAGTGAACCCGGCACTGGCGAAGACGGTGGACTCGCCGGGAAGGACCCGGGTCGGGGTATCCGCCGGCGCGAAGGCGCGTGTCGCCGCATAGGCCGCCGTCGGGTCCAGCGCCTGCGTCGGGGCATCCGCCGCCGGGAGGACGCTCGCCGGGGTGTACGCCTCCGTCGTCGCGCCGGCATCGGGTGACACTGTCGCCTCCGTCGTTCCCGCGATGGTTTCCGCCGCCGCCTCGGACTGCGCCAGCAGTCGCAGCCGCACCGCGGCATCCGCCGGTCTGAGCCGCTCGTCCGGTTCGCGGCGGGTCATGCCGCCGAGCACGTCTGCCCAGGCCCGACCGAAGGTCGGGGAGATCTCCGGGTCGCGCTGCAACCGCGCCATCGCGGACTCGATCGCCGTTCCCGGGTATGCCCGCTCGCCGGTGAGGCATTCGAGCAGCACGAGACCGAGCGAGTAGACGTCGCTCGGCGCTCCGATCGTCGTGCCGAGCGCCTGTTCGGGGCTGAGATAGCCGGCCGTGCCGAGGAAGGTGCCGGTCGCCGTGAGGCGGGTCGCGTCGACGAGGCGGGCGATGCCGAAGTCGGCGAGCTTGGCGTGCGACGCGCGTCCGGGGAACCCGGAGGCGGCGAGCAGCACGTTCGCCGGCTTGATGTCGCGGTGGATGATCCCGCGTTCGTGCACGTAGTGCAGCGCTTCGGCGAGGTCTGCGCCGAGCGTTGCGACCTCCGAGCGCGGCATCGGGCCGGCGGCGATCCTCGTTCGGAGGTCGGTTCCGTCGACGAGCTCCATCACGATGAAGGTGCGCGCGGTCCCGTCGACGACCGCGGTGCCTGCGTCGAAGAGCGTGACGAGGGCGAAGTGGTTGAGGCTCGCCAGCACGGCGACTTCGCCGCTCTGCCGTTCCGAACCCGCGTCGTCCGTCGTGTCGAGCCGGAAGAGCTTGACCGCGACGGTGCGTCCGAGGGCGAGGTCGGTCGCCTCATAGACGACGGCCATCCCGCCGACGCCGATCAGGCGGTCGATCCGGAAGCGGTCAGCGAGGCTGACGCCGATGAGGCCGTCAACGGGGCGGGGACCGCCGGAGGAAAGCGAAGGCAGGGGAAACTCCATTCGGGTTCGGTACCCCCCAAGCAAACCACACCCCGCATAGCGAACCGCCAGCGGCCTGTCAGCTTCGGGTGGGTAATCTACGACTGTGGAAACCGTGCTGCTGTACATATTGGGCGTCGTGATCGTCGTCGTCGGACTCGCCCTGTCCATCGGCCTGCACGAAATCGGCCACCTGCTGCCGGCGAAGGCGTTCGGCGTCAAGGTCACCCAGTACATGATCGGCTTCGGCCCCACGCTCTGGTCGCGCCGCAAGGGCGAGACGGAATACGGCGTGAAGGCCATGCCCCTCGGTGGCTATATCTCGATGATCGGCATGTTCCCGCCCGCGAAACCCGGGGAGAAGCCGCACCCGAACAGCACGGGCTTCTTCAACCAGCTTGTGCAGGAAGGCGCTCCTGCCCAGGACCCGACAGCCCAGGACCCGAGCGCGAAGAAGCCGGGGGCCCTGACGAGCCTTGTCGAAGATGCCCGGCAGTCGAGCGCCGACACGATCGGCGCCGGCGAGGAACACCGCGCCTTCTACCGCCTGGCGGTGTGGAAGCGCATCATCATCATGCTCGGCGGGCCCACCATGAACCTGCTGATCGCGGTCGTGCTCTTCGCGGTCCTCCTGATGGGCTTCGGCACCGCGCAGGCGAGCACAACGGTCGGCAGTGTGTCCGCGTGCGTGCTCCCCGCGACGAGCACCCAGACGACCTGTGCCGCGACCGACGAGAAGTCCCCGGGCGCGGCGGCGGGCCTGCAGCCCGGCGATCGCCTCGTGAGCATCGGTGGCACCGCGATCACGAGCTGGGACCAGTCGACCGGGATCATCCGCAGCTCGCCCGGCACCCCGCTCGCCGTCGTCGTCGACCGCGCCGGAACCGACGTGACTCTCACGATCACCCCCAAACTGACCGAACGGTACGTTCTCGACGCCGCGGGGAAGGTCACCACGGATGCCGACGGTAAGGCCATCACGCAGGAAGTCGGCTTCGTCGGCATCGGCCCGGCAGGCGAACTCGTCCAGCAGCCCGCCACGGCCGTGCTGCCCGCCGTCGGCGACAACGTCGGCGCCGTCGTGCACATGATCCTGAACCTCCCGCAGCGGATGGTCGACATCGTCAACGCCGCGTTCGGTCCCGGCGAGCGCGACCCGAACGGTCCGATCAGCGTCGTCGGGGTCGGCCGCGTCGCCGGCGAGATCGCGAGCATCAACACCATCCCCGTCGCGAGCAAGGCCGCGAGCCTGATCGGCCTGCTCGCCTCCCTCAACGTTGCCCTCTTCGTGTTCAACCTGATCCCGCTGATGCCGCTCGACGGAGGCCACGTCGCCGGCGCACTCTGGGAGGGCCTGCGCCGCCGGGTCGCGAAGCTCTTCAAGCGCAAGGATCCCGGCCCCGTCGACATGGCCAGGCTGATGCCGCTCACCTTCGCGGTCGTCATCCTGCTCGGCGGCATGAGCCTCCTGCTCATCTACGCCGACATCGTCAAGCCGATCAACCTCTTCGGCTGAGCCCGGCACCTTTCCGGTCGAGAGTGACCTTTCCGCGGGTCACTCCCGACCGGAACGGTCACACACAGGGGCCGCCCAGGGCCTGAACGCGCACGGGCACGTACTCCCGGGGGCGGATGCCGTGGGTCGTTCCGGCACGTAGCATCGGAATATGCCGCCACACTGGGATACCGACGCGCCGTGGTTCGCCCATGAGCGCTCTCTTCCCGGCGGCCCAGGCAGCCGGATGCCCCGCGCGGGCCGCGTGCTCTTCCCCGCGATCTTCTCGTTCCTGGTCCAGGTGCCCGCCACCGTGCTGCTCGCCCGCTACGGCCGCGACTTCGGCCATGCCGGCCACGACCTCGGTGGTGAGCTCGGCGCGCCCCGGCCCGGCTGGTTCCTCGCGGTCGCCCTCGCCCTGATCGGCCCGATCGCCCTCCTCGGCGCACGCCGTTTCCCTGGCCCTGTCGCAGCCGTGTGCGCTGCGGCGGCCGGCGCGCTCATCCTGCTCCGCCCGGACGTCGGCCTGCCCTACGTCGCCCTGGGTTTCGCGATCGTGCTCGGGATCGTGCGCGGCGCGCGGGTCTGGGTCTACGCATCCGTCGCCGTGGCCTGGACGGCGACGATCGCGCTCGCCGGGACGCTCGGAGTGCCGCTTCAGCCCGCCCGTGTCGCGCTCACGACCGTCGCCCTCGCCGTGCTCTGCGCGATCGGAGAGACGGTACGCACCCGGCGCGAGCAGATGCGCGAGCTGCGCCGCCGAGCGGATGCCCGCCGCCAGTCCGCGGAACAGCGCGAGCGGGTGCGCATCGCGCGCGAACTCCACGACGTGCTCGCACATTCGCTGTCCCTGATCAACGTGCAGGCCGGAGTCGGGCTGCACCTCATCGACAGCCAGCCCGCCAAGGCGGCAGAGGCCCTCGCGAACATCAAGCTCACGAGCAAGAACGCGCTCGACGAGGTGCGCACGGTGCTCGGCATCCTGCGCGCGGACGCCGAGGGGGAGACCGGTGAGCGTGCCGGGGGAGCCGTGCCGCTCACCCCCGAGCCCGACCTGTCCCGGCTTCCCGCCCTGATCGACTCGTACAGCGCCCAGGGGCTGCACGTCGAGCTGGTCGGGCAACTGGCGCCCGTGACGGAGGCCACGACCGCCGCCACCCAGCTCGCGCTCTACCGGATCTGCCAGGAGGCACTCACCAACGTGCTGCGGCACTCGCAGACGCTCTCCGCGACCGTCCGGCTCGACCTCGACGACGGTGACGCCGTGCTCACCGTGACCGACGAGGGCTCGACAGAGCCGCTCGACCCGGCCATCGTTCCCGGCGGCGGCCTGCTCGGTATGCGCGAACGTGCGGAACTCCTCGGCGGGAGCCTGCGGGTCGAACGACCCTCGCCGGGCGGGTTCCTCGTCGAGGCGCGCCTGCCCCTGCGGAGGAGCCGGTGATCCGCGTCGTGATCGCAGACGACCAGCAGCTGATCCGGGCCGGCTTCCGTTCGCTGCTCGAGTCCGAACCGGATCTCGAGGTCGTCGCAGACGCCGCGACGGGGACGGAAGCCGTCGAGCAGGTCACCCGGCTCCGGCCAGACGTCGTGCTGATGGACATCCGGATGCCCGGCGGCGACGGCCTCTGGGCGACAGAGCAGATCGTCGGCAACCCCGAGCTCGGGGGAACGCACATCGTGATCGTGACGACCTTCGAGCTTGACGAGTACGTCGTCCAGGCGATCCGGGCGGGCGCGAGCGGCTTCCTCGTCAAGGACACCGAACCGACCGAACTGATCCGGGCCGTGCGCGTCGCGGCGGCGGGGGACGCGCTGCTTTCGCCCGGCGTGACCCGGCGACTGCTCACCCGGCTCGAGACCGGGCTGCGGCGCCCGAGCGATCCGGCGGCGCTGGCCGTGCTCACGGACCGGGAGCGCGAGGTGCTCGCGCTCGTCGGCCGGGGGCTCACGAACACCGAAATCGGCGTTCGGCTGTTCCTGAGCCCGCTCACCGCGAAGACGCACGTGTCGCGGATCATGTCGAAGCTCGCCGCGCGCGACCGTGTGCAACTCGTGATCCTTGCCTACGAGACGGGCCTCGTCAGCGACGGCTGGTGACCTGCACCCGGGGGAGTAGTCCAAGTGCCTCCTCCAGGCGGATGCCCCGGCGAGCGGGGCCGGAAAGAATCGGATCATCGGTTCTTCCCCACCGAGGCCCCGCAGGGGGTCCTCACACAGATTGGACTCACCATGCTTTCGACAGCGGTTCTCACCGGGTTCGCCACCCATATGGGCTACGGCCCCGGCTGGGGCGGCGGGCCGGTCTGGTTGTTCTTCCTGATCCCCTTCTTCGGCCTGCTCCTCGTGGTCGCCCTGTTCGCGATCCTCAGCAGGCGCTGGCGTCGTCACGGCGGACCCGGATTCTCCGGCCACCCCGGCTGGCAGGCGTGGCAGGCGGCCCAGGCCGGGCAGGCCGACGGCACCCGCAGCGCCGAGAAGACCCTCGCCGAGCGCTTCGCCCAGGGCGACATCGACGAGGTCGAGTATCGGGCCCGCCTCGAGGTGCTCCGCGCCAACCGCGCGGACCCCACTCCCGGCGCCCCACTCCCGCCCCAGTAGCGGCGCGACCGGTTCCCGGCTCCTCCGGGCGAGCGCGCCACTTGCGCCGCTTTGCTGCAGGCACGCCTGTCGCGTAGCGGCGGAGCCGGCGCGCAACGGCCGGCCCGGTGCGGAAATCGCCTGGGCCGGGCATCCGCCCAGTCAGGGCACCTAAGATATTCGCGTGGCTGCAATCAATTTGGGAATGCCCAAAGTACCTGAAATCCTCGCCCCCCGGCGCAAGAGCCGGCAGATCAAGGTCGGCAAGGTCCTCGTCGGCGGTGACGCCCGTGTGAGCGTCCAGTCGATGACGACGACCCCGACCACCAACATCAACGGCACCCTGCAGCAGATCGCCGAACTCACGGCGAGCGGATGCGATATCGTGCGTGTCGCCGTCCCGAGCCGTGACGACGCAGAGGCCCTGCCGATCATCGCGAAGAAGAGCCAGATCCCCGTGATCGCGGACATCCACTTCCAGCCGAGTTACGTGTTCGCGGCGATCGACGCGGGCTGCGCCGGCGTGCGGGTCAACCCGGGCAACATCCGCAAGTTCGACGACCAGGTCGGCAAGATCGCGGCGGCGGCCAAGGCCGCCGGCGTCTCGATCCGGATCGGCGTCAACGCCGGCTCCCTCGAGCCGAGCATCATGCAGAAGTACGGCAAGGCCACCCCTGAGGCGCTCGTCGAGAGCGCCGTCTGGGAGGCGAGCCTCTTCGAGGAACACGACTTCCACGACTTCAAGATCTCGGTCAAGCACAACGACCCCGTGATCATGGTCAAGGCGTACCGCCTCCTCGCCGAGCGCGGCGACTGGCCCCTGCACCTGGGTGTCACCGAGGCCGGCCCCTCCTTCCAGGGCACCATCAAGAGCGCGACGGCCTTCGGCATCCTGCTCGGCGAGGGCATCGGCGACACCATCCGCGTGTCGCTCAGCGCCCCTCCCGCCGAAGAGGTCAAGGTCGGCCTGCAGATCCTCCAGTCGCTCAACCTCCGCGAACGCAAGCTCGAGATCGTCTCCTGCCCGAGTTGCGGCCGCGCCCAGGTGGATGTCTACAAGCTCGCGAACGACGTCACCGACGGCCTCGAGGGCATGACCGTTCCTTTGCGCGTCGCCGTGATGGGCTGCGTCGTCAACGGACCGGGCGAGGCCCGCGACGCCGACCTCGGCGTCGCATCCGGCAACGGCAAGGGCCAGATCTTCGTGCGCGGCGAGGTCATCAAGACCGTGCCGGAGTCCGAGATCGTCGCGACCCTGATCGAGGAGGCCAACCGCCTCGCCGCAGAGATGCCGCCGTCCGAGGACTCCCTCGGCGCCCCCGTGGTCACCATCTCGCGGTAGCGCGACCCGCCGCAACCGCCGCATTCCCGCGGAAACTGTTGCCGTTGCGGACAACTGAGCCTGCTCTGCCGGCCACGGTTGTCCGCAACGGCAACAGTCGTGTCCGGCGCGCGCCGTAAAGTAGGGGGGTGCCTACACGTCTGTCGTCTTATTTCCTCCGTACCCTTCGCGAAGACCCCTCGGATGCCGAGGTCACCAGTCACCGACTCCTCGTCCGGGCCGGTTACATCCGCCGCCAGGCCCCCGGCATCTTCGCCTGGCTCCCGATCGGCCTCCGCGTCAAGAACAAGATCGAGACCATCGTCCGCGAGGAGATGGCCGAGGCCGGCGCCTTCGAGGTGCACTTCCCCGCCCTGCTCCCGCGCGAACCCTACGAGGTCACCGGCCGCTGGGACGAGTACGGCGAGGGCCTCTTCCGCCTCCAGGACCGCAAGGGAAGCGACCTCCTGCTCGCGCCGACCCACGAGGAGGTCTTCACGCTGCTCGTCAAGGACCTCTACAACAGCTACAAGGACCTGCCCCTGTCGATCTACCAGATCCAGGACAAGTACCGCGACGAGGCCCGTCCCCGCGCCGGCCTCCTCCGCGGCCGCGAGTTCACGATGAAGGACGCGTACTCCTTCGACTACACCGACGCCGGCCTCGACCTGAGCTACCAGGCCCAGCGCGACGCCTACGAGCGCATCTTCACCCGTCTCGGCCTCGAGTACGTCATCGTCAAGGCGGATGCCGGCGCGATGGGCGGATCCCGGAGCGAAGAGTTCCTGCACCCCACCCCCATCGGCGAAGACACCTTCGTGCGTTCGGCCGGCGGGTACGCAGCCAACGTCGAGGCATTCACGACCCTGGTCCCTCCCGTCATCGACTGGACGGCGCTTCCGGCCGCCGAGGTGCACGACACCCCGGACACCCCGACCATCCAGACCCTCGTCGACAGCGCGAACGCGAACCACCCGCGCACCGACGGCAGGGAGTGGACCGCAGCGGACACCCTCAAGAACATCGTGCTCGCCCTGACCAACCTCGACGGCACCCGCGACCTCGTCATCGTCGGCGTTCCGGGTGACCGCGACGTCGACCTCAAGCGCGCCGAGGTCGCCTTCGCCCCCGCAGAGGTCGAAGCGGCGAACGCAGGCGACCTCGCCAAGCACCCGGGTCTCGTCACGGGCTACATCGGACCGTGGGCCCTGGCCGGTGCAGTGCTCGGCGAGAAATCGGCCACCGGCATCCGTTATCTCGTCGACCCCCGCGTCGTCGACGGCACCGCGTGGATCACCGGAGCGAACGAGAACGGCCGCCACGTCTTCGGCCTCGTCGCCGGGCGCGACTTCGCCGCCGACGGAACCGCGGAGGTCGCGAACGTTCGCGCCGGCGACCCGGCGCCCGACGGCTCCGGCCCTGTCGAGCTCGCCCGCGGCGTCGAGATCGGCCACGTCTTCCAGCTCGGCCGGAAGTACGCGGAAGCGCTCGGACTCAAGGTCCTCGACGAGAACGGAAAGCTCGTCACGGTCACGATGGGTTCGTACGGGATCGGGGTCACCCGCATCCTCGCCCTCCTCGCGGAGCTCAACAACGATCCGAAGGGCCTGATCTGGCCGGTGTCGGTCGCCCCGTTCGACGTGCACGTGATCGCAGCAGGGCGCGACGAGATCGTCTTCGAGACCGCCGCCGCGGTGGCCGCGACCCTCGAGGCGACCGGGCGGGACGTCATCTACGACGACCGCCGCAAGGTCTCGCCCGGCGTCAAGTTCGGCGACGCCGAACTGATCGGGGTTCCGCAGATCGTGATCGTCGGACGCGGAGCCGTCGACGGCATCGTCGAGCTGTGGGATCGCAGCACGGGAGAGCGCACCCAGTGCGCTGTGGACAACCTCGGGACGCACTTCGCCTGAGAACCGCCCAGAAAGTCCGTCTGGAACAGGCGCCCGTCCCCTTCGGGGTGACGGGCGCCTGTTCCGTCGGGTACCGTAGATACCAGCCCGCTGCGCAGTTTCGCGGCGGTAGAATCTGAATAGAGGAGGCCGGCCATGGACATCGACCTCAGCGTGTTGCGGCAGTTGGAGCGCGAGAAAGAGATTCCCTTCGAGGAACTCGTGCAGATCATCGAGCAGGCGATCTTGACGGCATACGTCAAGCACACCCACCAGGGTGAGACAACGAAGCAGGCCGTCGAAGAAGAGCCGGAAGCGCGTGTCGTCCTCGACCGCAAGTCCGGCCATGTCGACATTTTTGTACCAGAGCTCGACGACGACGGCAACGTCATCGGCGAAGCGATCAACAACCCGACCGACTTCGGCCGGATCGCGGCCTTCGCCGCGAAGCAGGTCATCAACCAGCGTCTCCGCGACCTGGCCGATGACGCGGTGCTCGGAGAATTCAAGGGACGCGAGGGCGAGATCGTCGCCGGCGTCATCCAGCAGGGCCCGAACCCGCGGATGATCCACGTCGACCTCGGCACGATCGAAGCGATCCTTCCGCCGGAAGAACAGGTCCCCGGCGAGACCTACGTGCACGGAGCCCGGATCCGGGTCTACGTCACGGCCGTCGGCAAGGGCCTCAAGGGGCCGCAGATCACCGTGTCGCGCACCCACCCGTCCCTCGTCCGGCGCCTGTTCGCCCTCGAGGTCCCCGAGATCGCGAGCGGTGTCGTCGAGATCGTCTCCCTCGCCCGCGAGGCCGGCCACCGCACCAAGATGGCCGTGCGCGCGACCGAGCCCGGCGTCAACGCCAAGGGCGCCTGCATCGGCGAACTTGGCCAGCGCGTCCGGGCCGTGACGGCTGAGCTCAACAACGAGAAGATCGACATCGTCGACTACTCGCCGGACCTCGCGACGTTCGTCGCGAGCGCCCTGTCGCCGGCTAAGGTGACGAGCGCCTACGTGATCGACCAGTCGATCAAGGCCGTTCGCGCCCTCGTTCCCGACTACCAGCTCTCGCTCGCGATCGGCAAGGAGGGCCAGAATGCCCGTCTGGCCGCCAAGCTGACGGGTGCCAAAATCGACATCCAGCCGGACAGCATCCTGGAGGACACGGAATAGGGGGTACGATGGAACCCGTTAGAACGTGCATTGGATGCCGTTCGCGCGCTCCGCGTGCCTCTTTACAGAGGTTCGTAGCCCGAGACTCGGAACTCGTGGTGGATCAAACCGCCACTCTGCCCGGTCGAGGCGCGTGGCTGCATCCCAGCATCGAATGCTTCCAAGACGCACTGCGGCGACGCGCTTTCGGGCGTGCCCTTCGCGTGACCAGTCCTCTGGACGCGAAACAACTAGAGAACAGGCTGAACTGGCTAATGGACAACTAATGAGCGGCTCGAAATGAGACCCGTCCGTTACTAACGGTCTGCCCCTTTCCGGGTGCAGACCCGGAATTGGAGAATTGTGGCTGCGAAACCACGCGTACATGAGATCGCTAGCGAGCTCAATGTCGACAGCAAGGTAGCCCTTGCGAAACTGAAAGAGATGGGCGAGTTCGTCAAGGGCCCGTCCAGCAGTGTTGAACCCCCGGTAGCCCGTCGTCTGCGCGCGGCTCTGCTGGCCGACGCCGCTTCCGGCGCCGGAACCACTGCCCCGTCAACCACCCCGGGTGCCGGCGCAACGCCGGGTGCCCCCACAGGCGTCAAGCCCGGCGCGCGGCCCTCACCGGCCCGCCTCGCGGTCAAGCCGGGTGCACGCCCGAGTGCGGCTCCTGCCGCGCCCGTCGAAGCCCCCGCAGCGGATGCC
Source organism: Cryobacterium sp. RTC2.1 (assembly GCF_035018685.1). NCBI lineage: Bacteria > Bacillati > Actinomycetota > Actinomycetes > Micrococcales > Microbacteriaceae > Cryobacterium > Cryobacterium sp. RTC2.1. Next base: position 341 of record NZ_JASJXJ010000045.1, on the reverse strand, counting down.
GCACCGCATCCCGTCGCGCCCCTCACCGTCGCAGAGCGCCAGACGGTCGCCGTCGAAAAGGCCGCAGCCGCTGAGAAGTCCGCGAGCATCGAGAAGGCTGCCGAACAGGCTGCCGCAGCAGACCCGACCGCCCCGAAGACGGCCACCCCGGCGGCCAAGTCCGACCGTGGTCCGTCCACGGGCGCCAAGCCCGGCGCGAGCGTTCCGCGCCCGCCGTCGGCACGTCCGGGCAACAACCCCTTCGCCAGCAACCAGGGCATGGGCAAGACCCCCACGCCGCGTCCGGGCAACAACCCGTTCGCGAGCGCACAGGGCATGGGCCAGCGCCCGCCGTCCTCGAC